>JAPLUM010000395.1 GCA_026397605.1 Verrucomicrobiota bacterium
ATGAGCCATCCCTGGGCCTCATGAACTGTGGTGATGGGCGCCTCCATCGTCCGAGCTTCGGCTCTTGGGTAACGTATGGTCTGGGCTCTGAAAATGAAAATTTACCAGGTTACATCTCCATGTGCCCGAAAGGCATGCCGACGCGTCGGGCTAAGAACTGGCAGTCTGCCTTTTTGCCTAGCATCTATCAGGGTACCTACATCAATACGGAAGACACGGAGGTGGATAAGCTGGTGGAGTTTATCAAGAATGGTTCGCTGGATCTAAAGCAGCAGCGCCGTCAGCTAGATCTACTCCATGAACTAAATGAAAATCACTTAAAACAACGCCAAAATGATCAGCAGCTGGATGCGCGCATTCATAGCTATGAGCTGGCTTATCGCATGCAAATGGAAGCTACGGATGCTTTTGATATCAGTCGAGAGCCTGAGTCGGTGCGTAAGGCTTATGGCGAAAATGATTTTGGTCGGCAGACGCTGATTGCGCGTCGTTTGTTAGAGCGTGGAGTGCGTTTCATCCAGCTTTGGACCGGAGCTGGGCAGCCTTGGGATAGCCATGATGAGATCCTAGACCATGCCCGACTCGCCAAAGATGTGGATCAGGCAATCGCTGCATTCATGGGAGACATGAAACAGCGTGGACTCTTTGATGATACCCTCATGATGTGGGGTGGAGAGTTTGGTCGCACGCCAGTGGTAGAGCTGCCGACTCCAGGTTCAAATGCCGGTAAGCAGCGCGGGCGTGACCACAATCACTATGGCTTCACCTACTGGCTGGCTGGCGGTGGCACCCGAGCAGGCTACACCCATGGCGCTACGGATGAGTTTGGCTTTGCTGCCATTGAAAACAAAGTCCATGTCCATGATCTGCATGCCACCTTGCTGAAGACTCTTGGCTTTGATCATGAACACTTCACCTACAAGTATGCAGGACTAGACTTCCGGCTCACCGGGGTCAATGAGTGCTCGGTTATTAAAGAGCTTCTTGCTTGATCGGCCTATTTCAGACTCAAGATAAACGACTTCACATCGGCAAACTCCTGCGGCTTTAAGATGAGGTTCATCGGCGGCATGGGAGAGATGCCAAGCTTTTCAAAACCTTCCGCCAGCTTGGCATTGGGGTTCATGAGGCTTTCTAAAATATAGGCTTCGTCCTTGCGGCTGGCAATGCCATCCAAGGCAGGTCCAACGGCGCTGCCCTGACCTTTCAGGACATGGCAGTTTTTGCAGGCAGCCACAGGATGCTCCCAGAAGATTTTTTCACCACGCCTCGTATCTCCAGCAAGTGTGGAGGCATCTTCTTCGACCTCCATGATCAGCTCACAAAGTTTCACGTCGTCGAAGTAGGTATCGCCTTTACCGACATGCAGCAAATTGATGCTGGCCTTCTTGCGGTCTTTGCTGTTGAACGATACTTCCACCTCAGTCCAATCCTGCGTGCGGCTAAGGCTCTTCGTCTCCGCACGACCAATGTGGTCGTTCAGGCTTGCTTTGCCACGGAAGCCCTGTGTTTTGATCCAAGCGCTGAGTTTGTATTCTGTATTCGGCTTCAGTGACACATCCGCAAAGTAGCTGGTGTCAGCCTCATCACGAGTGATAACGCGCATGGCTTGCTTGCCACTGTGAATCATTTTTGGGTCAGTCACGATCTTCCATTCGGCTCCTGCATTGCCAGGTTTATTCCCGTAGTTACGGGGCTTCCATGTTTGTGCGAGGGGTTCTTCAAAGCCAGGATTTGGCAACAGATTCGTACCCTCTTTAAAATTCAATGCGTTGTGTTTCTTGCCGAGCATCTTCGCTGCTTCGCTCAGCCATTCGTCGTTTTTGACAACGGGGTCAGACGCGAGTTTTTTGACCAGTGTTTTGATTTCCTCCGTCGTGGGGAAATCCGCCAGCTTCACAAAGGCTGCCAGGCGTGTGTGCAAATCCGGATCTGAGAATACGCCTGAGCCGAAGAAGAGTTCCTGCGCGGCTTTGTCGTTGCCGAGTGCACGGATAGCGTTGCGGCGGAGAGCGGTATCTTTGGAGATGAGGGCAGCTTGGTGGGTTTGGGCGTCAAGTTGGCCGAGGGCATGTTGAGTCCAAAGATCATGGGCGCCATAGGTCGAATGGGGCTTATAAGACCTATTCTCGATAGCGAGACGCTGTGCGCTGAGCCTGCTATAAAGGGTGTCTTTAGCCTTCGGGGCTCCTTTGCCCACAATCCGGTAAATGCGGCCCCTTGAGTGATCCCGCAGATCATTCTCATGCGCACCGCCGACACCCGTGGTCGCCACGAATCCGCCGCGTTCTTTGCTAGGCGTGGGATTGTGCTGGATGATAAAGTTTTGGAAATCAGCTACCCAGACCGCGCCATCTGGGCCGACTTCAGCGTGAACGGGCGAGTTCCATTCGTCGCTGCTGGCGTAAATGTTCATGTAGTCGAGCGCCTTCCAGCCTGCGCCGTCGGCTTGCACATCGACGAGAGCCACCAGCTTCATCGTCGGTTCGCAGATCATAACTTTGCCTTGAAAGCGTTTTGGCAGAGCATCGCTGTAGATGAAATTTGATCCAGCAGCGGCAGTGTAACCACCAAAGACATCCACCTGACGGAAGTTCGGCGTGATGGTGTGTACCGTATCGATGACATTGATCTTCTTTGCCGTCATGCCCCGTGTGCCTTCAGGATATGCCGTAGCTGGGATGCCGCCGAAGAAGATGGGCGCGCCATTCGCGGTGCCTCCGAATTGGTCGCCCGCGTCGTTGAAGCTGTGCGCCCAGGCATTATTCGTGAACTGATGCAGGAACTCGATAGCGCCGCCATCTGACTTGAAGCGATAGGTGCCCATGGAAAATTGGTGCTTCTTTCCTCCGACGTAACCCTCGATGCCGCTATATCCGACACAGCCGTAGATCCAGTTGTCGAAACCGTAGTGGAGAGCAGATTTTGATGCTGTCTTGGCCCTCACCGTTTTCCTGAATAGCATGCGGATAGTCGCGTGTCTCCACGACCCAGCAGCGCCCCCGTTCATCCCAGGCAAAGGCGATTGGTTTGGCGATGTCTGGCTCACTGGCGAACAGCTTCAACTCGCAGTCAGCAGGCACCTGTGTGCGTTCCATGCTGGCTTTCACACTCATGGGTAGCTGCAGGGTCAGTGGCTCAGGGCGTTTCTCGTAGTTCGCGACCTGCGGATGTACTTGGCGCTCTTCCTTATCGCGCTGGGCCAAAAAGGCCTCGTAGCTGGCTTTGCGGTCAGTTGAAAGCTTGGAAAGAATTTGATCACGACTGAGATCATCTCCGGGCTTCACAATCAAGTCATAGGTAGCATCTACAGCTTCCTTGGCGTAGTCGAAGTAAATGGCATCACGCCCGAAATCGCGCATGGCATCATGCAAAGGGCTGACAGCCGTTTGATCTTTTCCTTCTGGATCAAGGTAAAGCACACGAATAGGTCCATCGACAGCTAGAGCGGAACTGGTGAAAAGGGCGCAGAGGCAGAGGGCAAAGTTAAACTTCATGGTGAATGATTGGATTTCACCTGAATCAACGCCTGAAAGCTAGCTTCTTACTCTGACATCTTTTAGGTGAAATCAGACACAGCTACTTTCTTACTCACTGTCTGCCGAGCGACGCTTGACCGTAAAGCGCTCGATGCCTTTACGCATCACAGGCACTTGGAAATTCACCAGCAGTCCGAGCTTTAACCCACCTAAACGAAGCAGCGATTCCATTTTTTGCCGCTCCATATCTGGCACTTGCTCACACACGAGCACCTGGACCAGCAAGACGCCATCAACCACAAGGTCCAACTTGGCAGCTCCACTGATTTTATGACCACGATAGTCAAAATTCAGCGCCTGCCCAGACTCGACCTTCAGTTCAAGGCCACGCAGCTCGACCGCTAGACATTCCTGATAGGCCTCACGCAGGAGTCCTGGTCCGAGAGTTTGGTGCACCGTCATGCAGGCACCGACAACGAGATGGGGTAAATCTTCTACATTCATAGTCTGTTGTGCAATGTGGAGCCAATCTTGTTTCAGGTTCTAAACTCAATATGAAAATTACGAAATTGGCAAATTACACCACAGAAATCTCAGGTAAAGTTAATTTAGATTAATTATTTACAATTTCTGTAAAATAATGAATATTTCTCTGTCAGTAGACTCTAACATATGGGCTCGCTTCCTGCTAAAGATCGAAATGAAACCCGACCCCGAACTTCCAGCGAAAAAACTAGAATTTCTCAATTGCGATATTATTTAAGTTATATTAAATATATAAAAGTATGAAATCCACGTCTAACTCCTCTCCTCAGGCCGTGATGATGGCAGCGAGGAACCTTCTCGCCAGTGCAGCTGTTATTCTTTCAGCATGCACTTCGACCACGAGCTCTGATGTCGTCGTCAGTGTGAAAGACCAAAAAATGGGTCTCTACAGCGATGGGCATTTGGTCAAAAAGTACAAGATTTCGACGTCCAAGTTTGGTTTGGGAGACTCCCCCGGCAGTAATCGCACGCCTTTGGGCAAGCATGAAATCATTGCCAAAATTGGTCATGGACTGCCCACAGGAGCAGTACTAAAAAGCCGCTCATGGAATGGTGAAGTACTCAGGCCTAATGCTCCCGGGCGTGATCCGATCGTGTCCCGTATCCTATGGCTACGCGGGATGGAAAGCAGCAATCGCAACGCCATGAAGCGCTATATTTACATCCATGGCACGCCTGAAGAAAGTCGCCTGGGCAAGCCTGCCAGCTATGGCTGCATCCGCATGGGAATGAAGGATGTCGTCGAAGTCTTCAATGATGTGCCCATTGGTGCCAAAGTCACCGTCACCCGCGGCGGACTGCCTAGCGGTAAAAAAGTCGAGGCTAAACCAACGCCTGAAGCAGAAACAATCATCGCTCAGGCACCACCAGTGCCGCCAGTATCCGCTAAACCGATCTCTGTCGCCATTCCTGTTCCAGAGGCCCAAGCCGACACGGCAGCTTCAGCGGCAAAGCCTAAAGCAGACTCTAAAGTAGGCCCAGAAGCACCTACCCAAAAGCCCGATGCAAAACCTGTGGCCAAGGCTAAAGCCAAAAGCACTTCATCCAAGCCCCAGAAGATGACGACAAGCAACCGTCATCATCAAATTCTGGCTAGCCGCGCTCACAGTTGATTGATTTGTTGATTGTCAGAGAGGCATCCTTCCGCTTGAATGACTCTCGTGGATTCGTCCTCTTCTGAACCTCCTTCTCACGCCACTCGGCGCTTCGACTGCCCGCAATGCGGAGCACCTGTCGTTTTTCAGTCATCGATCAGTCTGTTTGCCGTCTGTGGTCACTGCCGATCCATGGTCGTGCGGAAAGACTTTCAGGTGGAAAGCTTCGGACTCATGGCCGAGCTGCCGATGGATCTATCTCCATTAAAAATCGGCACCAAGGGTTATTGGCAAGGACGCAGCTTCAGCCTGATAGGCCGCCTCCGTCTGCATTGGAGAGCGGGTTCATGGACAGAATGGTGCGCTGATTTTGGCGATGGAACCACAGGCTGGATTGCCGAGGCTCAAGGTTTTTACATGGTCAGCTTCGAGCATAGCGCGCCAGCGTTGACCGAGAAAAATCACAACTTCGTGGCAGGCCAAAAGCTCAATCTGCAGAATGAAGAATGGCTGGTCACAGATGTCAAAACAGCCAAGTGCATCGCCGTCGAAGGTGAGCTTCCCTTTGTCGCACCTCCTGGTTGGGAGAGGGTCGGCATAGACCTGACAGGCCCCTATGGGCAGTTTGGCAGTATCGAGATAACCGAATATCAAAAGCGCTCCTTTTTCGTCGGTGAATACGCCCAATTTGAAGACCTGAACTTCTCTGAATTGCGCAAAGTCCCAGGTTGGGATCAGGATGCAGAGATCACGCGCCATCAAAGCACCGCTCTAAACTGTCCCAAATGCGCTGCACCGGTGACCTTACGTGCAGAAGGCCTCAGCAGTGTGGCTGTTTGCGGCTCCTGCGCGAGCGTTCTTGATACCACCACTCCAATGCTACGCGAGGTCGGGCATGTGGCCAAAACCACGCTGCAAATCAACCCACGCATCCCCATCGGCACACGCGGCTTGCTTCAGGGGGATCTTTGGGAAGCCATTGGCTTCATGCGCAGAAAAGACCGCTGGTGTCAGTGGGAGGAGTATTTGCTCTTCAATCCCTGGTTGGGCTTCCGCTTTCTGATCAATTTTAATAACCATTGGTCCATGGTCAAAGTCCTGCCAGGCCATTACACGGACACCACATGGAATGAAAAAGAGCATGCCCTCTATTCTCGTGAGGAAGTCACCACCACAGACATTCTCGGCGAGTTCTACTGGCGTGCTAGAACCGGAGAGAGTGCCCTCGTCATCGACCACATCTCACCGCCTTACATCCTGACCCGCGAGGTGAGTAAGGACTACAACGACATGACCTGGTCAGGTGGTCAATACATCGACTTCAAAGAAGTAGCAGATGCCTTTCAAATCACACTGCCAGCGCCACATGGCATGCTGCTAAATATGCCTAATCCGCACCAGCAGCGCTGGCGTCAGATCTTACCACGCTTCATTTTCATCCTGCTCACTTACATCATCATTCAGTTTGCCTGTCTGGGGATCGCTGAGAGAAAGCCAATCGCGACAGCCAATCTGGCCTACACTGGCGGCACTGCCGAGAACTCAGCAGGCCTATCCCTTAGCGCTGCCGCTGAGCAACTACAGCACGGAAAGCCACACCTTTGATGAAGCTACTCTGCCAGCCGTGCCAGCCGGCCGCTATTATCTTTTCTTTAAACCCGACGCCTCAAGCAATCTGCCCACTACACCGATCAGCCTGCAAGTCTCTAGAGGCGGGTTATTCTGGTCAAACTTTTGGCTAGGTCTAGCTCTCATCTGCCTCTGGCCAGTGTGGCTTCTCCTCAGCAGCAGCAGCTTTGAAAGAAAGCGCTGGAGTGAAAGCGACTACAATCCTTACAGCTCATCCGACGAATGAAAAACCCGATCTACACTACCCTAGCCCTCCTGGCCTGCGTCTATCTGGGCACCTCCAATCTACGGGGTTGGTCACTCTTTCAAAACGGTCTCAATCGCAGCACACTCAATAGCACCTCGTATCGTTACCGCCCCAGTTTCAACTCTGGCAGTAGTGGCAGCGGCTGGTTCTCTGGTGGCTTCCATAAATAATTTTTAACCCACAAAACACGTTACAACATGGACCCCTACATCCTCCTCAACTCCCTCATCTATGCCCTGCTCGGCATCGTCATCTTCATCGCTGGCTTTATCATTGTGGATAAGCTCACACCCTATGATCTCTGGAAGCAACTCGTCGAAGAGAAGAACGTGGCGCTTGCCATCGTCGTGGGTGCTGCCGCACTTGGCATCTGCCTGATCATCGCTTCTGCGATTCATTGATGACAGCCCGTCCCTGGCTACTCCTCCTTTCGGTTTTTGCCATCGCCACCTGTGGACTGGTTTATGAACTGATTGCTGGCACACTGGCTTCCTATTTATTGGGAGACTCAGTGACTCAATTCTCCACCATCATTGGCGTTTACCTTTTCGCAATGGGCGTGGGGTCTTATCTTTCCCGCTTCGTAACCGGGAATCTGATCAGCACCTTCATCCGTGTGGAGTTTCTCATCGCTCTGCTCGGAGGCTGTAGCGCTTCCATCCTCTTTCTGATTTTTGGCTGGAGTATTTCTTTCCGCATCCCACTCTACAGCATCGTCTTCCTCATCGGCACTTTTGTTGGCTTAGAGATCCCGCTTCTATTACGTATTTTAGAGGGTCGCTTCGCCTTCAAGGATCTGGTGTCCAATGTGTTTTCCTTCGATTACATCGGCGCCCTGCTGGCCTCCCTGCTCTTTCCTCTTGTACTCGTGCCGCATCTTGGGTTGGTGCGTAGCGCATTCCTTTTTGGACTGATCAATGCCGCCGTCGGTATCCTGGCGCTCATCATGCTGAAGGCAGAACTCAAACACGCTCGTGGCCTCTGGGTGCAGGGATTGTGCGTGACTATCATCCTCATTATCGGCTTCATCATGGGGGACACCATTACCCGCTGGGGCGAGGTAGCAGCCTTTCCAGATCCCATCATCCATTCCCAATCCACACCCTATCAGCGGATCGTCCTGACTCGAAACAAGGAGGACCTGCGCCTCTATCTGAACAGCAATCTTCAATTCAGCACCCGAGATGAGTATCGCTATCATGAAGCCTTGGTGCATCCAGGTTTATCACGCCTGCCCGAGGCTAAAAACGTCCTCATCCTCGGTGGCTGGGATGGGCTCGCTGCTCGGGAAGTGCTGCGCTATCCACGCATCGAAAACATCACGCTCTGTGATCTCGATCCAGCCATGACTGAGCTTTTTTCCAGCAACGAAATGCTCACCGCGCATAATGCAGGCGCGCTCAAGAATCCACGCCTCCACATTGAAAACGCCGACGCCTTTGCCTGGCTCAGTCAACCGCGTGGGCCCTTTGATTTTGTCATCATCGACTTTCCTGATCCCTCTAATTTTTCATTGGGGAAACTCTACAGCACCACTTTTTACCAGCGTCTGCTGAAAGCCATGTCAGCCGATGCAGCCCTAGTCGTTCAGAGCACTTCACCTTACGTAGCACGGCAATCTTTTTGGTGTGTGGACGCAACGCTGCGTGCTTGTGGTCTGCAAACGGAGCCCTACCACGCGCTGGTTCCCAGCTTTGGTGAATGGGGTTTTATTTTAGCTTCCAAAAAGGCACTAACCCAGCCTGCTGACTTGCCGGCAAACCTGCGCTTTATCAATGCCGACATTCTCACGCAACTGCCGCGCTTTCCACCCGACATGGCACGGGTAGAGACCGGCATCAATCGACTCAACAACCAAGCGCTCGTCCATTACTTCGAGGACGAATGGTCCCGATGAACCGACGCCGATTTCTCAGCTCGGTATTAGCGAACTCACGATTTTAGATCTAGAGCACGCCGTTGGTGGAGCATCCATCTCAGGAGCCAACACCGTCAGCGCTTATCCCTGGGGAGCGCATTATGTGCCATTGCCTGGGAAAGACTGTCGGGAGGTATTGCAGTTCTTTGAAGAGATCCAGCTCATCACTGGGCATGATGTTGCTGGCCGACCGACTTATGATGAACTAGCTCTCTGCCATGATCCGCTGGAGCGCGTCTTCATGCATGGCGAGTGGCAGGAAGGCCTGTCACCCACGACTGGCCTCACGAAAAGCGAGCAGGCTCAATTCATCGCCTTTGCTGCCGAGATCGAACATTGGCGTGGCCGCCAGATCTTCACCTTACCCGTGGACCGCAGTAAGATGGATCCAGATGCGCTCAGCCTAGACACCATCACCATGGGCGAATGGATGGCACGCAAAGCCTTCGATTGCGCCCCGCTGCTGTGGCAGGTCGATTATTCCTGCCGAGATGATTTTGGCGGGAACCTGCATGAAGTTTCCGCCTGGGCTGGCATCCACTATTTTGCCAGCCGCACAGGAGAGGCCGGAAATGCCGAACATGAGACCGTGCTTACTTGGCCATCAGGCAATGGCTGGCTGGTGGATCAGCTCAAAACAACCACAAGCAGCAGCATCCTGCCAAACCAACTCATCTATCAAATCGCCGAGCAAACAAACGGCGTCGAGGTGCTATCGTATGACACGCAATTGCACGAGGTCACCCGCTACACAGCGCGTGCCGTCGTTTGTGCCCTGCCACGCTTCATTGCTCAACGGATCATCCCAGGCTTAGCGCCGATCTCAGGTCTCGAATACTCGCCCTGGGTCGTGACCAATCTCACGCTTGATGAGTTGCCCCCAAGTCCTGGTGTCTTGCCCGCATGGGATAACGTGATCTATGGCAGCAGCGCGCTTGGCTATGTCAATGCAGGCCATCAGAGTCTGAGTTCACGACCCATCGAGACCGTCATCACCCACTACGATGCCCTCTGTGGTCAGCCACCAGCCAAGCTGCGCGAATGGATGCTCACCCAGACCCACGATCAGTGGGTGCAGCGTAGCTTACAGTCATTGATGGCGCCGCACCCAGATCTAGCTGAGCACGTCAAAAGCGCCGACATCTGGCTCTGGGGCCACGGCATGATCCGCCCCAAGCCTGGATTCCTCTGGGGAAAAGAGCGCCAGCTCATGCAGCAGCATCGCCCACCGATCTACTTTGCTCACAGCGACATGAGCGGCATGTCCCTTTTTGAAGAAGCCTACACCCGTGGTGTCAACACAGCAGAGACACTGCATCAGGCCTTGTGAAAAATTCGGCTACTCCAGCCAGCCCATCGCTTTGATCCATTCACCGACACGGATGGACCAGTTGGCAGTAGGCAGACCACTGGGTTTCATGCCAAAACCATGGCCGCCTTTGGCGTAGATGTGGAGTTCTGCGGGGAGATTCAATTTCTTGTATTCCAAATACAGCAACGCGCTGGAACTCGCACTAGTGACACCCTTATCATCATGCGCGTGGATCAGACACATTGGCGGGGATTTGTCGGTGACTTTAATCGCCGGCAGTAGCGTAAACGTATCGTCCTTACTGACGAGATAGGCTGGATATACAGGAATCGAAAAGTTAGGCGTGGCATCCGGCACATCCAAGGCTGGGTCCTGCGGGTAAGTTCGGTCATTGGCGTGCAGTGTGGTCATGACCGTGAGGTGTCCTCCTGCCGAAAAGCCTAGGATGCCGATGCGGTCTGGCTTGAGCCCGAACTCAGCAGCGCGATGGCGCAGGATTCCCATAGCACGCTGAGCATCTTGCAAAGGCTCGCGGCTAGGGTCAGTAGGATCACGCTTAGGTACACGGTATTTGAGAAGCACCCCAGTGACGCCTAGAGTATTGAGGTATTCGCAGACCTGGGTGCCTTCATGCTCAATAGCAAGAATGCCGTAACCGCCTCCAGGACAGACGATAACGGAGGTGCCATTGGCATTGTCTGGCTTGTAAATCGTGATTGTGGGATCAGTGACATTAGTGACACGCTTGATACCATCATTCTTTTGGAGCACTTCCTCCGCCCCCATGCTGAATCCAGGCTTCTCAGGCGCTCCCTGAGGCCAAAGTTTGA
This sequence comes from Verrucomicrobiota bacterium, assembly GCA_026397605.1. Classification (GTDB taxonomy): domain Bacteria; phylum Verrucomicrobiota; class Verrucomicrobiia; order Verrucomicrobiales; family Verrucomicrobiaceae; genus Prosthecobacter. The sequence continues at coordinate 11,056 of JAPLUM010000395.1, forward strand.
TCGTCATCGGCTCGGCAGAGTGAACGGCACAAGCAACGGTAAGAGCTAAGAGAATGGGCTTCATGAGAGGAATACGTTGCGCTACAACGGGCCCTGAGTGCACCACATTTCTTCAATGCGTAAAGATTGGCGGAAGAATCTGGCTTCATGTCACTCCCCAGTTCCCACCGTTTCTGGTTTCTTCATCTTCCGGCGCTGTCCACCGGGCAAGAATTGCTGAAATAGCGCTCTTTTCTTGCTCCCAGCCAGACTTCCGCCATCTTCGCGCCCCCATGGCTCTAACTCTCCACGATACCCTGACCCGCGAACCCCGTGCTTTGACGCCAATAGATGGCAAAACTCTGCGCTTTTACTGCTGTGGACCGACTGTCTATGGGCCTGCACACATTGGTAACTTCCGCACTTTCGTAGCACAAGACGTCTTCCGCCGAACCCTGGAGATGGGCGGCCTGCCGACGCTGCATGTTCGTAACCTCACCGATGTCGATGACAAGACGATCCGCGACTCCCAAAAAGCAGGCCAAACCCTCACCGAATTCACCCGATACTGGACAGAGAAATTCCACGCGGACTGCACGGCTTTAAATCTGCTGCCCCCACATGTGGAGCCGAGTGCTGTGACGCACATTCCACATCAGGTGCGGATGATCGAGACACTCATCCAGCGTGGTCATGCCTACGCCACCGGTGATGGCAGCGTGTATTTCAAAGTCGCCTCTTTTGCTGATTACGGTCGCCTTTCCCATCTCGAAGATCGGGAACTACGACTCGGAGCCACGGTCGCATCCAACGCGACGGATAGTGACGAATACAGCAAGGACTCTCTGGCAGACTTTGCGCTCTGGAAAGCCCGTAAGCCTGAAGATGGCGAAAACTTTTGGCCCAGCCCATGGGGCGAAGGCCGCCCTGGCTGGCATCTGGAATGCAGCGCCATGGCGCTGGAGTATTTGGGCGAAGACTTTGATGTGCACAGTGGTGGCGTTGACCTCATCTTTCCGCATCATGAAAACGAGATCGCTCAGAGCTGCTGCGCCACGCATGGCAAGTTTGCTCACCATTGGTTCCACGTCACACACCTCATGGTGGATGGCGGGAAGATGAGTAAAAGTCTGGGCAATCTCTACACGCTGGAGGACCTGCAAAAGCGCGGTTACTCGCCAGCTGAGGTTCGCTACGTCCTGATCAGTGGCTACTACAGTGCACCGCTCAATTTCACCTTTCACTCGCTGGATGCAGCTCGGCAGGCCCTGCAAAAGCTGGCTAAATTTGCCAAGCAGCTAGGAGAGACGGCTAAAAATGAATCCCTTCATGCAGGCCCCTTCCATGAAGCGTGGTACACACTCAACAGTGACCTCAATGTGCCAGGCGCTTTAGGTGCCATGTTTGGCACGATCAACAAAACCAAACCCGCGACGCTCTCGGTGGAGGAAGCACGACAAGCCTGGAGTGGCCTTCAGTTCATGCTCAAGGCCCTGGGGCTAAATCTACCTGCGGAGGCGGAAGAAGCTGAGGTGCCAGCTGAGATTGCAGCCCTAGCCGAAACACGCTGGCAGGCCAAGCTAGCCAAAGACTGGCCTGCGGCTGATGTCGCCCGCAAGGAGCTGGAGGCCGCAGGTTGGGTGATCAAAGACAGCAAGGACAGCTACCAAGTCGTGAAAAAGTAGCTGACATAATACCGTCACCATCTTCGTTCGATAGGTCTTATGCGTCTTATAAGCCTTATCTCCAGCCTACTCATCACGAGCAGCCTCTTTTCAGCCACGCCGAATATCGTCGTCATCTACATGGACGACATGGGTTATGCGGACCTGAGTTGCTATGGAGCGCAGGCTTATCAGACACCCAACATTGATCGACTGGCCAAGGAAGGTCGCAAGTTCACCAACTTCCATGTCGCTCAGGCGGTCTGTTCAGCTTCGCGAACCGCGCTGCTGACAGGTTGTTATCCCAATCGTGTCGGCATTCATGGCGCACTTGGACCCAACTCCAAAATTGGCATTCACAATGATGAAATGACTCTGGCCGAAGTGGTGAAGCAAAAAGGTTACACCACCGCTACGGTGGGTAAATGGCATCTGGGACATCTGCCCCAGTTTCTGCCGACCAAGCACGGCTTTGATGAATACTACGGTCTGCCCTACTCCAATGACATGTGGCCGTATCATCCTGAAATGAAAAAAGGTGGTTTCCCCAAGCTGCCATTGATCGAAAATGATCGGGTGATCGATGACGATGTCACGGCTGAAGATCAGACACATCTGACGACGGATTACACCACCAAAGCACTCAGCTTCATTGAACGCCATAAGGACAAGCCTTTCTTCCTATATCTGGCTCACAGCATGGTGCATGTGCCGCTCTTTGTAAGTGACAAGTTCAAAGGCAAATCAGGTAAAGGCCTCTATGCAGACGTGATGATGGAGGTGGATTGGTCCGTGGGCCAAGTGCTAGACACGCTGGATAAAAATGGCCTCACTGAAAATACCTGGGTCATCTTCAGCTCCGACAATGGCCCCTGGCTCAGCTACGGCGACCATGGCGGTTCAGCTGGTGTTTTGCGTGAGGGCAAAGGCACCTCATGGGAAGGCGGCACACGCGTCTGTGGTCTCATGCGTTGGCCTGGGAAGATCCCTGCTGGCACCATGAGCGATGCAATGATGATGACGATCGACATGCTGCCGACCATTGCTGCGGCCCTCGACGCGGAACTGCCCAAGCATGACATCGACGGCAAGAACGTTTGGCCTTTGATCATTGGCGGGCCTGAAACCAAGAGTCCGCATGATTTTTACGCCACTTACTACGAGCAAAATCAACTCCAAGCCATCACCTCTGGCGATGGCAAATGGAAGCTGCAACTACCGCACAGCTACCGCAGCCTGGGTGATCAACCTCCAGCCTCGGGTGGCATCCCAATCAAGTATGCCAAGCAGGACATCACGACGCCTGAGCTGTACGATCTCTACAGCGACATCAGCGAGTCCAAAAACGTGGCAGCGGATCATCCTCAAATCGTCAATCAACTTCAGGCCTATGCTGAAACCATGCGTGCTGAGTTAGGTGACACCTTGATGAAAAAGCCAAAAGGCAGCGGCACGCGTGAAGCTGGGCAAGCTGAGAAACAGTAACCCACTACTTCAGAAAGCGGAACTCCGGCGTGGCCCAGAGTGTCTGAATCAGTCGCGCCCAAACGTCCCTTGTCTCGTCTTCTGTGGCATTTCCTGAGAGTGATTGCTGGAGGTAATCCATAGTCAGTCGTCTTTCTTCATCCGTGGGCTGGCGACTCAGGGAATGCTCATAGGCGAGAGTCACTCGCGCATCATTCTTGGCACTGCTTTTAACTACTGAAGTTGCAGCTGCCTGAGCCTGGGCAATTACCTGTGGATTGTTCATCAGATACAATGCCTGAGTGGCTACCGTGCTCGTGGTGCGCTGACCGATGGGCTGATTGATGTCGGCGAAATCGAAGACCTCAAACAAAGGATGGCGAACATTACGAAAAGCAGCCGCATAAACACTGCGGCGAGTATCCGAAAAGGTGAAACCGTATTCGAGATTTTGAACTTTCGAGTCGTTGGAGTCCACGGCTGTGGCATCCGCCACATTGAGACCACCAAAGATTGGATTCAACGTGCCTGCCGCGACCAGCATGGCATCCCGAAGGCATTCAGCATCCAGGCGTTTGCGGTTCATGTGGGATAGCAGGCGGTTGTCAGGATCAGCCTGCACGGAATTGGCTGACGGCTGAGAGGACTGGCGATAGGTCCTGCTGAGCACCAGTTCACGAACGAGCTTTTTCAAAGACCAACCTTCCTCCATAAACTTTACGGCCAGATAATCCAATAACTCAGGATGAGAGGGCAGCTCACCTGTGCTGCCGAAATTATCAGTCGTGCGCACGATACCTACACCAAAAAGCCAATGCCAGACGCGATTGACGAGCACACGCGCTGTGAGTGGATTGTCACGACTGGTGATCCATTGGGCTAACTGCAAGCGCCCGCTTTGGTCCGCTGGAATCTGAGGCACCGAACCTTTCAGCGCCACCTGAAGAAAACCTCTCGGTACTGGTGCTCCGAGATTGCGCGTGCTACCGCGAATGTGGATCTGCGTATCTGTGGGTTCTGAATCATCCGCCACGGTCATCGCCTGTGGCCGACTCGGCCCCTTGCGACTCAGTGTTTTGAGTTCTTTTTCGAGGGTGGCTAGCTTTGATTTGAGATGCTTTTCTTGATGACTCTCCGTTTGAGCAGGCATGTCTGGCATGTCGGCATCTGTGGGTAAAAACTGCAGAGCATCAACGGTAACGTACCCCTGAGCACCGGCGTTTGAGATCATGACAAAGTTTTGCCCAGTGGCCTCAAACCGCCAGGTGCCGAGAGTTGCAAAGCTGAGGCCTTTGCGTGATTCCGTCGTCTGCTTAAAATAGACCAAATCTTCACCATCTGCATGAAGCACGGTGGCCGCCACTTTATCTGCCCGACTAGGCCCGCCACTGTAAGCAACCCGCACTTCATAGCGTCCAGCGACAGGCAGTTTCGGGGTGAATGAAATGGTCTTCTCTCCCCTGCCCTGATTCTCGTCATGCACGTAGCCACCACCGATGAAAGGTGGATAAAGGCTGGACGCCTTCCAACCACCCACCTTAACGGCATCTACGTCGTCCACCACGATACCTGGTAGATCACGGGTGCTGATCATTTTTGCTTTGCGCAAGGTCGATCCGCCCGCATCCCGAAGTTCATCTTTTAAGTCAGCAATTTCAGATTCCAATCGAGACACCTTTTGCTCGTGCGCCTTTAGATTCAGCTCCTGCTTCCCATCAAAAGGCAGAGGGGTATCAATCCAATGGGCCACATTATCCGTGTAGTTTTTCAGTGTCTGTGTGCTACGCAGAATACCAGCCAGCGCATAGTAGTCACGAGTGGGAATGGGATCAAACTTGTGATCATGGCAGCGGGCACAACCGATGGTCATGCCCAGAAACGACTTTCCAATGCTGTCCAGCTGCTCATCGACGATGTCCATGCGCAGCATGCCCTTATCCTGCTCCTCGTAATTGGTCGGGCCCAGCGCTAGAAAGCCTGTCGCGGTGAGCTGACGGCGATGCTCTGCCGCATTTGCGTAGGGCAAAAGATCCCCTGCGATCATCTGCTGAATCATACGATCCAGCGGCACATCATCTCGGATAGTCATGGGCGAATCATCCGCACTTGGTGGCAATCCCGTCAGATCAAAAGCCAATCGACGAGCCAGCGTTTCTGGATCTGCTTCTGGGGCGGGCTTCAGGCCATGAGACTCCAGCTTGGCCAGGACAAAATGATCCAGCTCCCGAGTGGGCCAGTCGGTCAGTTTCACCGCCGGCAAGGGCGTGATCACAGGTGATTGAAAGGACCAAAAACTGCCATCCACCTTTGGTTGGCTGCCTCGCTTACTGCTCTCCGTAGGCGCTGTTCGTGGATCGGCCGCTCCAGACTCGATCCACTGTTGCAGGTCTGCCAACTGCTCGACACTGAGCTTTTTCTTTGGCGGCATTTTAAGATCACGGTCGGAGTAACTTACAGCCTTCCATAACAAGCTTTCGCTCATCTTTCCCGGAACCAGCGCAGGCCCAGAGTCACCACCGACCTGCCAGCCCATCTGATGATCCAATCTGAGATTGCCTTTCTGCTTCCCTTCACCATGACACTCCTGACAATGCTCTACGAGCAGTGGTCGGATGCGCTTTTCAAAAAAATCCGTCTGATCTGAGGCCGCGTCACAGTGGACGGAGATCAGGATCAAGATGGAAAAAATGACAAAGGCGTGACGCATGAAAGAGGTGCTGTGCAAACGGACTTGGAATCCTGGGTCTTTCATGCAGCGCTCTTGCCCACTCACCAGTTCTGCGCTATACACTCCGCCCCCCTTAACATGCGCATCCTTCATCTCACCCCTGGAACGGGCAGCTTTCACTGCGGCAGCTGCCTGCGCGACCACGCCCTGATCCGCGCCCTGCGCTCACGCGGACATGATGCCCTGATGGCTCCGCTTTATCTCCCCCTCGTCACCGACCGGGAAGCTACAAATCCCGAGATCCCCGTTCAGGCAGGTGGTGTTTCTCTTTATCTCCAGGAAAAGATGCCCTTCATGCGCTATCTGCCGCGCTTTGTGCACGGCTGGCTGAATCGTCCTGCGCTGCTACGACTGGCCGGACGCTGGATGGGCATGACCAGTGCCAAAGATCTCGGCCAGATGACGCTCGGAGCGCTGGCAGGTGAGAGCGGTAATCAATGGTCTGAATGGCAGCGTGTGCTGACCTGGATCAAAACCGAGATCAAGCCAGACCTCATCTCCCTATCCAACGGCTTACTCATGGGACTGTGCCCTGTGATCCAGCGAGATCTAGGCATCCCTGTCATCGTCTCTTTGCAGGGCGAAGACTCCTTTTTAGACACCCTCATTGATCCCTATCGTGAGCAGTGCTGGGCAGCCATGCAGGCCAATGCTACCCACGTCTCCCGTTTTGTCACGGCCAGTCGCTACTACGGCGACCTGATGCAAAAGCGACTGAACATCCCCGCAGAGAAAATGAGCCTAGCCTACAATGGGCTTGAGCTCACCGCCTGTGCTGCGGCCAAGCCTGACCCGAATTGGAACACCATCGGCTACTTTGCCCGCATGATTCATGGCAAAGGACTCACCACTCTGGTCGATGCCTTCATCCTGCTCAATCAGCGCGGGAAGGTGCCGCGCCTGAAACTAAAAATCGGTGGAGCCAAAACTGCCAGCGACGAAAAATACATCTCTGGGTTACGCGCCAAGCTCAAAGCTTCCGGCTATGATCGCCATGTCGAGTGGCAGCCGAATCTGAGCTTTGGAGATAAAGTGAAGTTCTTCCGCGACCTCACCGTCATGTCGGTTCCGGCGACTTATGGGGAAGCCTTTGGACTGTACGTCATCGAGTCCATCGCCAGTGGAGTGCCGGTCGTGCAGCCACGCCATGGTGCCTTCCCTGAGCTGATCGAGCTGACTCAAGGCGGCAGCCTTTGCGAGCCAGATGACGTTCCTGCACTGGCTGACGCCCTAGAGACTCTCCTTTTAGATGGCAAACGCCGAGAGCAAATGATCACCATTGGCATGGCCAAAGTCCGCACTGAATTCAGTGCTGCCCGTATGGCTGAGCAGTTTGATGAAGCCATGCAGCTGGCTCTAAAAAAATAGTGACCGATGCAACTCAGCGGTCGTTTGTTATCGCCTAACCTGATCAAATCAATCACTGGAACTCTGCGTCAGGCTGGATAAGGAAATAGAATGGAAATCATCCGCCGCATCTTAATCACTGGAGCCAATGGGACCTTGGGCCACGCCACGGCGCGCTATTTTTTGGAGCGCGATTCGGCATGCCAAGTCTTTCTCGGCGTGCGTGAGCGGCGGGAGCTGGCGGAGGCGGTCGTCACAGACTTTCCATGTCGCGCTTTCCTTTGTCCACTCGAGATCACCTCAGCCGAAGCTTGGTCGACGGCCCTGGCTGGAATCGAGGCACAGAGTGGTCCGCTCAATGTGCTGATCAACAATGCAGGCTACCATGATGATGCCCTGCTAGCCTCCATGTCCCAGACCCAGTGGTCTGGCGTGCTGGATGCCAATCTGAATGCCGTTTTTCTAGGCTGTCAGGCCGCCATGAAGCCGATGATGCAGCAGCGCTGGGGAAGGATGATCAATGTGGCCTCTCTGAGCGCTCTACACTCGCCCGCTGGACAGACAAATTACGCGGCAGCCAAAGCAGGCGTGCTGGGACTGACGCGCAGTCTGGCCAAAGAATGTGCCCGTCTTGGCATCACTGTGAATGCCATCTGCCCAGGCCATATCGAAGGTGCTTTGCCCAAAAGCTGGTCTGAGGAGCAGATCAAAGCCGTGAAACGGGAGACCCCCATGCGCCGTTTTGCAAGACCAGAAGAGATCGCCGCCGTTGTTTTCTTTCTTGCCAGCGCGGAGGCTAGCTATATGACTGGGACCTCCCTTAAACTCGACGGCGCGCTCGTTTAGTTTTTCCCCACTCCCGACACCCTCCCGACAACTCTCTCCCGAATGAATCTACGTGCTCGTATCAAAGAAGTCATGGCCAGCGAACTGATGCTAGAAGTCAGCGTGGATGAAATCGGCGATGAAGCGCCTCTCTTTGGTCCCAACGGAATCGGACTCGACAGCGTGGACGCTCTGCAGCTTGTGGTAGCCATTGAAAAGCACTTCAAACTCAAGATCACCGATCAGGACAAAGCACGCGAGATCTTAGCCAATGTGGACAGCATCGCCAAAGCGATCGAAGAAGCGGGACTGGCCTGAAAAGACGACAGCGCCCGAGTTCATGAAAAAGGCTGTATTCATCCTGCTAAAGCTGGCCATCACCACAGGGCTCCTCTGGATGATCTTCCGTGAGCCTGTGTTTCGCGCCGCTATCCTCCAGCATGTCGGCTCCATGTTCACCCATTGGCCGTGGACACTGGCCGGCCTGGGCTGCGTAGGCCTCTCCACCTGGCTAGGAGCCCTACGCTGGCAGGTTTTGCTCAAGGGCCAGCAGCAAGAGGTCTCAAACGCTGAGGTTGTTCGAGTGACCTTTGTGAGTAATTTTTTCAATATCACCTCTCTGGGTGTCGTCGGAGGAGATGCCTACCGGGTGCTAGCACTCATGCACAAGCATAGCTTTAAGCGCCTGCCATTGATGGTATCCGTCATGCTGGATCATATGCTCGGCATGGTCGGCCTCAGCCTTCTCTTCCTGACCTGCCGTTTCATTTTCAGTGATCGGCTCAGCAGCCTCAGCCCTGAAGTGCGCACCATCCTTGAAGGCTTTGAAATGTTCATGATTGGCTCTTTGGTGCTGGTGATTGTCTCCGCCATTTCTTTCACCCCCAGTCTTTACAACTGGGGGGAAAAACAGTGGCCTCGAATGCTTGGCTACGCCCCTCTAAAAAACTTTGCCACGGCTTGCGATGCCCTTCGCCGAGACTGGCGCGGGTCCATCCTCGGCACGCTTTTATCCATCGTGCTGTTCGTCATTCATTTCCTTTCCTTTTACTGCGCCATCTACGCCGTCGGCGGCACAGCCCCATTGATGGAGGTGCTCGCTGCCATGCCGATTGTGGATACCGTGGCTGGACTGCCCTTCTCTGTTTCCGGACTGGGCGTGCGTGAAAAGACCTTTGAAACACTCATCCACGCTTTGACGGGCCTTCCGCAGGCCATGGCCATTTCTGCTTCACTCGTAGGTTGGTTGATGGGCGTCGTTTGGGGACTCATCGGTGGATTGATCTTTATCAGCGGCAGCCGCCCCGCCCTCGTCGATCTGGAGGAGGTGCCCGCACCATGAGTTCGCCGCGCTTTGCCATTACTTTAGGAGCTTCCTTTCTCGGCTATGCCACCCATGCTGGGTTCCTCGCACGCCTCCATGAACTGGGCATCCGTCCAGCACGCGTCGGAGGCTCTTCAGCTGGTGCCATCGCCGCAGGACTGTATGCCGCCGGGCTCACGCAGGAAAAGATTCGCGATGTCGTTACCTCCTGGAGTTTTCGACAGTCCTTCATCCGCCACACGCCATGGCTCAGGCAATTTATCGCCAACACCTTTCGCACTCCCTACCCTGCTCCGTTTAAATCCACCGCCACCGTGGACTACCTGGAAGCCCTGTTTGGAGATCTTCAAATCGAAGATTTGATAGACCCAAGCTTCATGACTGCTGACACGGACATCGATCATCGACAAGCCCATTTCCTGCAAACTGGCTCACTGGCCAAAGCCATCGTCGCCAGCACCTGTGTGCCGACGATCTTTTCACCGTTAAACCATGCAAGCATGATGTGCTCCATCATCGTGCATCGCATCCATCACACCACGCATGATTTTCCAAAGTTCATCCCCCTGAACCTCTTCAAGCTCACCGCAGAGGCCCATGGCTGTGCCAGTGAGCAACTGCTGCAATACCGGCTCAAGCTCGCCGCCATGCATGGCAAAAAAGTCATCATCACCGACACCACCCACGACCGCCCTGCCCTCTTTTCAGGAAAACGCATGCCCGACTTTTATGAAGCCGGTCAAGAGCAGGCCCAGCGCTTCTATGACAGCGTGCTGAAGCAAATGGTGGAGGGGTGAGGGGGCAGCGTCGCAAGGCAGAGCGGGAGACACAACAGCAGGTAATAAATCATCCGACCTGACTCTGAGCTCGCTCGGCGATGAGATTGCGGAAGGCGGGGCTGGGGTTGGCGTACTCAGGGTACCGCTTGTCAGGCTCTGCGGTGGGGAGATAGCGCCAGTGCTTGTACATCCACAGCCAGCATTCGGGATTTTTGCGGATGGCTTTCTCAAAATGATCCCAGACGCGCTGGGTCAACTGGGTGACATCCTCATCTGGCTGCGGCTGGTAGGCCTCATAAATGTGAGCCTCATAGCGACCGCTATCCAGAGGCTGGCAGACGCCTGTGATGATGGAAAGCCCAAGTCGGCGGGCTAGCTCGACATGCAGCGTGGGCACGCAGGTCTTCATGCCGAAGCACTCGATGACAGTGGCAGATTTGCCAGGCTTGATGTTGAGATCCGTAAGCAAACCGGCGTGGCCTTGGCGTTTCAGAGCCTTCATGAGCTTCAGCATGGCATTGTCCTGGGAAATGACCGTGTGTCCAGAGCTCTGGCGGAGACGCGTGAAAATGCCGGTCAGCGCTGGGTTTTTAAAATCCTGTGTGACCATGGTGAAATGCACGCCACGAAAGCCCCAGACCAGACTGACGAACTCAAAATTCCCGAAGTGCGGGGTGACCCAGACAGCACCTGTCGCTCGCGCTTTGGCCTCGGCCTCAGGATCGTCCATGATGATCGAGACGTGATTTTGCCAGTTTTTCTGCGTCAGGGCCGGACTCCAGAAGAGATCTAGAAAGGTGCGGGCGAAGTTCTGGTAGGAGCCCACGGTGATGCGGCGGATTTCCGTCTCACTGAGATCGCTGCCCAGGGCAGCACGCAGGTTCTGCCGGGCTGTGCGCCGCCCACGGGAGTCCAATTGACAGGCCAACCAGCCGAGTCCCCGAGCCAGACTCATGATGAAGGCGCGCGGTAACAGGGGCATGACCCAGGCCGCCCCAGAGACCAGGGCGGTTTCAAAGAAAAATCGGAGGTTCTTCACGTTGGCAGTTGGTAATTGTTAAAAAGTCGATACGTTGCGTGCATGGCAGTGCCCAACCTCACGAACATTCTCAAGCGCATATTGAAGCAGCCAACGGCTCCGTTCCACGAATATCATGTTCGTGACGAAATTCTGGCTCTTCTCAAAGATTGTCCCAATGTGAAAATCAAGCAGGATAAGTTTGGCAATCTTTTAGCGACCTATAAGAACGGCAAAAATAAGAGCGAGCCAACCTGGGTTTTAGGAGCCCACATGGATCACCCTGGCTTTGTCCGCAATCCTGAGACCAAGAACGAGTGGACCTTCCTCGGTGGTGTAGCAAAACCAGATGTTGAAGCTGGCATCAAAAAAGGCCTTCGGGGCAAACCCGTCGGCGACATAGCTACCTGGAAGTTCCCAGTGAAGATCGACTTTGAAAAGATTGAGGCCAATGCCTGTGACGACCTCGTCGGCTGTGCCATCATCATCGCCACCTTCTGGGAACTAGCCACGCTGAATATCAGCACGACTTTCCACGCCACCTTTACCCGCGCTGAAGAAGTCGGCTTCCTCGGAGCCTGGCACATCGCTCAAAAATGGCCTTTTGGTAAAGACGCCGTATTTCTCTCCATCGAAACCAGCCGCCCTGT
>JAPLUM010000385.1 GCA_026397605.1 Verrucomicrobiota bacterium
GGCAGCGTGAAAAATCTGCCCAGCACCCAAGTGGCCAGCGTGAATGCACTGGATCTCATGACTGGGGGACTTGCCGACGGCGTCAGCCCAGCCGATAAAACCCTGCTCGGGAAAGGCAAAATCATCGTCATTGGATCTGATCACCAGATCGCTGGGCAATCCCCGTCCATCGCACGACTCCATGCCACAGCCCTCACCCACCTGCTTTCCCTGCCAAGGCTGCAAAGGCTCACCCAGATCCAGCAGTGGATCGCCTGGGGCATCGCCACTGTAGCCGCATTCTGGATCGTGCTTCGCGTTCGTCGTGGCCGCGCCCTTCACGCCGGGATAGCCCTGATTTTTGCCGCCTTAGTGATTAGCTTCCTAGTTTTCCAAGCCAACCTCCTCTGGTGCCCACCGACTATACCCGCAGCTTTGATTGCCGCAGGCGCTGTGGTGGGACTGGTGCTGTGGCGCGGACCCGCCAAGCAGATCTAATTTATGCAACTCAGTCAGCCTTTCATCCAATGATGACTTGCCGATTCCTAGACTCGCTGAACTGAATCTTTAGATCAGTGCCATCCCATACTGCCTCACAAGAATCGAGTCGGTAATTGTCCCCCTGATTCCACCTCGTGCCAATGAAGTCTTCGATCAGGTCCTCCACCCAAACTCGCTCTCCGACTTGGATATCACTTGGAATCAGGTAGGCAGCAAAAGGCCTCGGAAAGTGATGCGGGTAGTATTCAGACCAGCCGATAACCTCTTGCCAAGATTCTCCGAAATGTCCACCACGATAGTCGCCCACAACCTCGATCTCGCCAGTGATGAGATTTTGCCAGACGCAGAACTTGCTGCGGATCTTCTTCGACGGCATTACCTGCTTTACCAGCGGTCGGAATCCGGCTTTTGCGGCCTTGTTGATGGAGACCTCGGTCCGCGCGGTCTGGATTAAGCGCAGGTCATTGGGGTTGTTCGTATCATCAGTTATCATCTCGGTAGGTCAGGGTCAGGTTGTCTTGATAAAGGTCCACTTTCAGGCAGGCGTGAGGATTCTCCGTCATTATTTCCACCAATTCTTGTTCCGTCCGGTGCGCAGTGTCAGTCACCACATTTTGGCAGATGCCACAGTGCCGGGAGTTAGGATCATCCGTTGGCCCCAGCTTGCTCCAGTCCAGACGGAAGGGACAGTGCAATCGTTTAATGAGACAGCCATTGTCCGTGAACAGGCGGTTGGTATGAGGGTTAAATTTCATGTCACTCTGGATTCATGCTCCCACAGTTAACGTTAGAAGCTACTTCACGATCGTCATTGTCTCAAGGCTCATAGGGATGCGCGGGAGGAAAAGCTCCAAAGTCCGGCAAAATGGAGGCATGGCCACCTGAGATTCCCTGTGGAAACGAGCTTGCACACTGCTCTGTCGCTTCTACCATCACAGCCCCCTTTTATACTCAACAATGGAACAACCTCTCCCTGGACAACGCTGGGTCAGCGATAGCGAGCCTGAACTCGGACTCGGTGTCGTCATGAAGGCCGAATTTGGCCGACTTGAAATCTTCTTCCCCGCTGCCGGGGAACACCGCCAATACGCCCTCAAATCAGCGCCTCTGCGCCGGGTACACTTTCTGGCAGGCGACTCGATCAAAACCCACGATGGCAAAACCCTGGACGTGGAAAGCGTGGAAGAACGCAAAGGTATCCTCTTTTACCTGGGCGACGGGCGTGAGGTCAGTGAAGCAGAGCTTTCAGATACGATCAGCTTCAGCAAGCCCGAGGACCGACTCATGGCGGTGCAGATCGATGATCTGCGCACCTTTGATCTGCGGGTCGAGGCCCTGAAGCGCCGTGCCGAGATCCGTCAATCGACGGTTCGTGGCTTCATGGGTGGGCGTGTGGATCTGTTGCCACATCAAATGTACATTGCTAGCGAGGTGTCTAGCCGACTGGTTCCACGCGTGCTCCTGGCAGATGAAGTGGGTCTTGGGAAAACCATTGAGGCCAGCCTGATCCTTCACCGCCTGCATCTCACCGGTCGCGCTGAGCGTGTGCTGGTGCTAGTCCCTGATGCCCTGGTGCATCAGTGGTTCGTCGAGCTGTATCGTCGCTTTCACCTCACGTTTTCCATTTATGATGAAGTCCGCTGCGACGTGCTGGAGACTGAGGAAGAAGGTGTGAATCCTTTCCTAGAAAGTCAGCTCGTCATTTGCAGCACCAGCTTTCTGGCCAATTCCAATTCACGTGCCAAACAGGCTCTTGAAGCAGGCTGGGATCTACTCATCGTCGATGAAGCCCATCATTTGGAATGGAGCACGGCCGCAGCCAGTGCCCCCTACACGCTGGTGGAGACACTCACCGCTAAAATCCCCGGACTGCTGCTGCTGACCGCCACACCGCAGCAGCTCGGCCCTGAAGGCCACTTCGCCCGGCTACGCCTGCTGGATGCCAACCGCTATGCCGATCTAGCTCAGTTCATGGCTGAGTCTGAGCACTATGAAGAAGTGGCCAGTGCCGTGAATCGCGTGCTTTCGGGCAAGAGCCTCACCGCTGCTGACCAGAAGCTCTTTGCCAAAAAATCACCGCATGTGCAGGAGCACCTCGCCGCAATGAAAGCTGGCACCGAAGGTGCCCGTGAAAAGCTCGTCGTCGCCCTGCTGGATGAATTTGGCACTGGCCGCGTCATGTTCCGCAATACCCGCGCTGCACTCACCGGCTTCCCCGAGCGTGAGGCGCTGCTGGCACCGCTGAAAGCTGGAGATGATCCTTTAGAAACCAAGGTCAAATGGCTAGCCAAGCTACTCAAGACATTAGGCGAAGAAAAAGTCCTGCTCATCTGCCGCACCCGGAAGCTGGCTGAAGAAGTCCACGAGCGCCTGCTCCGTGAGGTCAATGTCACCGCCACCCTTTTCCATGAAGGCTTAACGCTCATGCAGAGGGATCGCCAAGCAGCGTTCTTTGCGGATGAAGAAGGTGCACGCATCCTGCTCTGTTCTGAGATTGGCAGTGAGGGACGGAACTTCCAGTTCGCGCATCACCTCGTCCTCTTTGATCTGCCCCCTGACCCAGAACTCCTGGAGCAGCGCATTGGGCGTCTGGACCGCATCGGCCAGACCACCACCATCCACATCCATGTGCCCTACATCAAAGGCACGGATGAAGAAGTACTGGCCCGCTGGTATCATGACGGCCTGAATGCGATCGAAAAAAATCTGCACGGTGCCACAGAGATTGCGGAAGGCCTGAAGGATTCGTTAACGCCACTGTTGGAAAAGTATGAGGCCAAAAAGCTCACCGCTTTCCTGAAAAAAACCCAGGAGTTGCGCAAGCAAGTCACTGAGAAACTGGAGCGTGGCCACGACCGCTTGCTGGAGCTCAATTCCTGCAAGCCAGAGCGCGCAGAGGCAGTCATCCAGGCCATCCGCACTCAGGAGTCTGATGTCAATTTCGAAGAGTTCTTCATCAAGCTCGTCGATCACTTCGGCCTGCATGTGGAGGAGCATGGGAACCGCAGTTATGTGCTCATGCCCGCCCATCTGACCACGGACAAATTCCCCGCACTGCCAGATGAGGGATTGTTGGCCACCTTTGACCGCACACGCGCACTTTCGCGAGAAAACATGGCCTTCCTCACAGCCGATCATCCCATGGTCCGCGGTGCTCTGGATCTCATGTTAGGCAGTGAGAGTGGGAACAGCAGCTTTGGCATGTGGCGCGGAGCAGGCAGTGAAGGTCTGCTATTAGAGACGCATTTCGTCGTCGAGTGCATCGCCCCAGCGGCTCTGCATGTGGATCGCTTCCTGACGGCAGCACCGCTGCGGATCGTCGTGGATCATGCGAACAAAGACCGCCGAGATGATGCGGCCTTTGCCAAAGCTAAGATCGAAAAAGGCAATCCCGTCAAACTGTTGGAAAAGCCTGCCGTGAAGCGGAAACTCTTTCCTGACATGATGTCAGCTTCCCGCAAGCTTGCTGAAGCCTCCATGCAGCAGCTCATCGCCAGTGCGACCGAGGAAATGCGTCAACAACTGCAAGGTGAGATCAATCGACTGGAAGACCTGCGTCAACTCAACGACCACGTCCGCCCAGAAGAGATCGAAGGCATGAAATCCCAAATGACCGCCCTCGAGGAAGCTCTCAGCAGCTCCCGACTCCGCCTAGATGCTGTACGGCTGGTCTTACAGGTCGCTTAATCCTCAACACTGAGTTCAACGAACCAGTGGTTGAAAATTCATTGCAAAGGCACACTCCACAAATGATTGCCTGAAGTGATGAAGAGGCTTTTGCCGTCCTTGCCACCAAAAGCGCAATTGCAGGCCTCATCCGGGGCGGTGGGAATGAAGTCGATGAGCCGACCACTGAGGGAGAGGATGTAGCAGCCAGCTTTGAAGCGGTTGGTTTCCCATTCCGTTGTCTTGTTGGTGCCAGCCGCGACGTAGATGCGACCAGCGGCATCCATCTTCATGCCATCTGGGCCACGTCCGTCTTTCCAATCAAAGATGACCTTCCGACTGCCCGGTTTCACATCGCCTTTCTCATCCAGTTCATAGCGCAGCAGCTTTCGCGAGCCTCCGTGCTGGTTATTATTGTTATCGGCGATGTAGAGATAGTGGTCGTCAGTGGTGATGAAAATACCATTCGGACGCTCGGCTCCCTCACATGAAATACGCGTAACTTCACCAGCGCTGCCAATGCGATAAACTCCCTCGATTTCCATCTCCATCGAAGCACGATCTCCATAGCGCGGGTCCGTGAAATAAATCCGTCCCTTTGAGTCCATGCAGAGATCATTCGGGGTATTGAAGCTCTTCCCTTCAAAACGGTCGGCCAGCACGGTGATGCGCCCGTCCTTCTCCGTGCGAGTTACGCGACGCAAGCCCGACTCACAGGCAACCAAACGACCCTCCTGATCAAAGAGCAGCCCATTCGATGCATTGTGACGATACACAGACGTGTTTCCCTGCGGGTCCATCCGATTGATGTGCTGACCATCGGTGAAGTAGAGAGATCCATCCTTCCAGGCCGGCCCTTCCCCTGCCCCGATGAGTCCGTGATCATTGGGCGCTGCTCCAGGCACAACAGGAGATTTTAAAGATGCACACGAAGCGAGCATCAGAGACGTCAGAGCTAAAGGGATCAAGGATTGCATAAGAAAGTGAAGTGATAATCGAGGCTAGACATTAAGTACGCTGCCGACTACCTAAGTTCATTCATGAGATCGACTTCCTCCAAGCTCCGCAACGCACTGGCACTCGCAGGCTTCGTCCTGATCACCTTTTGTGCGCCGCTGCTGAGTGTCGGCTCCATGCCAGGTGCGTGGTATGCGGCTTTAACCAAGCCGACATGGAATCCACCCGCGTGGATCTTTGGTCCTGCATGGACGCTTCTTTACACACTCATGGCTGTGGCGGCATGGCTGGTGTGGAAGCGTGTGGGCTTTTCAAGTCCGCTGGCATTGTATTTTGTGCAGCTGGCTCTCAATGCTGCCTGGACCCCCATCTTCTTTGGTGCCCATCAGCTTGGCTGGGCACTCGTGGAGATCATCCTCCTGTGGGTCATGATTTCACTCACCCTGCTGAGCTTCCGGAGAGTCACTCCAACCGCTGGATGGTTGTTTGTGCCTTATCTCGCCTGGGTAAGTTTTGCCACAGTCTTAAACTTCACTCTCTGGCGTTTGAATCCCGCCTGATGAATTCTGAGGTGTCACAGCGTTTCATCCCCATGCGCTTCACGATCCTCCTGTTTATTCTCAGCCTACCGGCTTTCTCCGCAAACCTGACGCTGCAATCCCGCGCGCCGTCTGGCAAAGCGACTCTCGTTCAAGAATCATGGCTGCCCTCACGCACGGCCATCATCGTCTGTGACATGTGGGATCTGCACACCTGCAAAAACGCCGTGACCCGAGAGGGCGAGATGGCTCCCCGCATGAATCAAGTGCTCACCAAGGCACGCCAAGACGGCATCCTCATCATTCACGCCCCCAGCAGCTGCATGGCAGCTTATGAGGGAACCCCGGCCCGCGAACGCGCCAAATCTACTCCCACCGCTACACGCTTACCTGACAAAATTAGCGATTGGTGCAAACAAATCCCCAGTGAAGAAAGGGCCATCTACCCACTGGATCAAAGCGATGGCGGCAATGATGACGAACCAGAAAAACACGCCGCCTGGGTCAAAGTGCTGGAGGGCCAAGGCCGCAATCCAAAAGGCCCATGGCTGAAGCAAATCGATGTCCTAACCATCGACCAAACCCAGGACGCCATCAGTGACAGCGGTGTCGAAATTTGGAATCTTCTGGAATCACGAAACATCGACAACGTCATCCTCATGGGTGTACACACCAACATGTGCGTAGCAGGGCGTCCCTTTGGCCTGCGCCAGATGGCCAAGAACGGCAAGCACGTCGTGCTAATGCGTGACATGACGGACACGATGTACAATCCCGCCTGCTGGCCCTTTGTCAGCCACACGCGCGGCACGGAACTCTTCATTCAGCATGTGGAAAAGCACATCTGTCCCACCATCACTTCTGATCAGTTCCTAGGCGGAAAGCCCTTCACCTTTAGCGATGCGACTGCCAAGAATCGCCTGCATATTTTATTATTGGGAGACAGCACCACTGAAGCCAAAATCCCCAGAATGAGCGCACCTGAAGCGCCCCAATTTGAAGATATGCTGCGCATCCTCCTCGCCGCTCAATCCACGCTTCCTTTCTGCGATGTTTATAACGAAGGCCAAAGCGGTGAATACATCCGCCGCCTGCTCGACACACGCTATGACAAGGCCGTAAAGAGGAAGCCGCAGGCTGATTACATCTTCATCCGCTATGGGCTTAATGACATGGCAAGACTCAAAGATTGGAAGACTGAATTCCCGAAAGACTTCCGTGAACTACTAAGATCGCGGCGGAGGAACAGCTCACGCTTTTTGACATCGCCCCACGTTATTTGGCGGAACTTAAAAAAGGCCCAGACATGCTCAACTACCGCCGCTACTTACTCGCCAAGATCCCAGAGAATCTCCGCGCGTTTGCCACGCCCTATATTCACCCTGGAGCCAATCCAGAAGTCATCGTGCTCGATAACCGACTCGACGGAGTCTTTGGCCACCTGCCTGGCTGGACGGGTGATCGTCATCCAAATCTCGCTGGCTATGACGTCATCGCAGACGAAACCGCCAAATGGCTAGGGGCAGTAATTCGCGGTAAGAATGAACCAAAGAAGTGAGCTGAGCGCACACTCCCAGTTCATTTTTTCTGCGTCTGAAATGTCCGCGAGTGTTTCTGCGACGGCACTTCGACCGTGTAAGTCTTGGCATCTGCACTGACAATGCAGTGAATGTGATGACCGGCACAGGCCTCACCTAGATCACCGTGATTGGCGATCATGGACTTATCGTCCGTATTTTCTGCATCTGGGCGGACGTTCTCATGGACTTGATACATTGCTTGGATCGATGGAGTGGATTTCAGGGCATCCAACGCGGACTTACTGCATCCCTTCTTTGGGCCATTGTTCATCACAGAAACCGTTGGCTGTAGGCTGCGTATGAGCATGGGATTATTGCTCACCTCAAGTCCGTGGTGATTCACCTGATAGAGATCCACAGTGCCAGCCAGATTGTGAGGTGAAACCAGGCGCTCTTCTGCATTCCAGGTTAAATCACCCCCATCAAAGAAGCGGAAGCCACCGTACTCCAAAATAAGGACCACGCTGTTGGCATTATCCGATGGATCAGCTGCTTTCGGCGGCACACTGCCTTTCAGTGGGTTCTCCGACTGATCAGGAGCCGCTGGAACAAACTTCTGGTTAGCTCCAAAGCAGCGCAAGCTTAACTTCGGGCTGCCTTCAGCCTGCTTTAAAGGGATCAGCCCCCCAGCAGCCAAGGTGATGCGCTTTCCCACCTTCGCCTCACGATACGGCCTACTGGCCAGAGTCCAGCGCAGATCCTGGGCCTTCCCATCGGGGCTACCTTCTGGGATGCCCTTGTCGTAGAGGGACCCAATCGGCATTAACTCGGCCAACTCGGCCAAGCCCCCAAAATGATCCATGTGGAAATGCGTGATGACGACATGATCGATGCGCTTCAGTCCCGCGACCTCTGTCGCCACTTTCAATATGCGCTGCGGATCACGGCCGCCTGGATTTCCCGAATCAATCAGCACCGACTCCCCCTCTGGCGTCACGATCAGCGTCGACCCGCCACCCTCTGAGTCGATCCAATAAAGATCGAGCGTCTTTTCGCGCGCCGAAGCAGCGAGCGTGATAGCAAAAAAGGCAGCGAGGAGAAATTTCATGCGATATCTTTCACGCTATCAAAAGCCTCATTCTCTCAAATGACTGAGACCGAGTGAATCAAAATCAGCCTTTCTTCACACTTTCTTAACACCCATACCCATTCTGTTCACTGGCGCTGTTGAGGATTTTCTGACACATATCGGCATGAGCATTCAACCTGAGCAGCATGGCCTCCATAAACTTTCCGCCACCACTCTTGTCATCGCAGCACTGGGCGTTGTCTTCGGTGACATCGGCACCAGCCCCATCTACACACTGAAGGAGTGCTTTAGCCCACACAGCCCGCATCACATTGATCCAACGCATGACCACATTCTCGGCGTTGTCTCTCTGGTGCTTTGGTCGCTGCTGCTATTGGTCTGTGTGAAGTATCTCATCTTCATTCTACGAGCTGACAACAAAGGTGAGGGCGGCGTGCTCTCGCTCATGGCGCTGGCCTCTCATGGCATGAGTGAAACGCTGAAGCGTCGTGCAGTGATCGTGCTCTTAGGCCTATTCGGTGCAGCGCTTCTGTTTGGTGACGGCATCATCACGCCAGCTATTTCGGTGCTCAGTGCGATAGAGGGCCTCAAAGATGGAGGATTACTCGGCACAGCTCCTTTGGATGCTCTGGAGGCCGACGCATGGAATCATCAGATGCAATGGCTCATCATGGGCATCACGATGGTGATTCTCATCGTGCTGTTTTCGGTGCAGTTCCTTGGCACCGCCAAAATGGGTCGCTTTTTCGGCCCGATCACCGGCTTGTGGTTCATCAGCCTGGGCGCTCTCGGTGCATCACATCTGGTCAAAGGACCGGAAATCCTAGCTGCGTTCAATCCTTGGCATGGATGGCATTTTTTAATGACTGGTGGCCATGCGGGCTTTGTTATCCTTGGCAGCGTTTTCCTGGCTGTGACTGGTGGTGAGGCCTTGTATGCTGACATGGGCCACTTTGGGGCTGGGCCCATCCGCCGCGGCTGGTTCTCGCTCGTATTTCCAGCGCTCGGTCTGAATTACCTCGGTCAGGGTGCTCTCTTGATGCACCAGCCAGAAGTTGCGCATTCACCGTTTTTCCAAATGGCTCCAGCTTGGGCCATCCTCCCGCTCGTGTTGCTTGCCACCGCAGCCACAGTCATCGCTTCCCAGGCATTGATCACCGGCACCTACTCACTCACACTCAGCGCCGTTCAACTCGGCTACCTGCCGCGCCTGAGCATCCGTCATACCTCCGAGCATGCACGCGGCCAGATCTATATCCCGATGGTGAACTGGATGCTCATGCTGGCCTGCCTGGCTCTCGTACTCGCCTTTAGGACCTCGTCAAATCTCGCCGCGGCTTATGGTGTGGCCGTGACGATGACCATGCTTATCACGACCATTCTGTTTTACTTCGCGGCACGTCATCTGTGGGGGTGGTCCGTACTCAAAACGCTGCCACTATGTCTCGTCTTCGGCACCATTGAGCTAGCCTTCCTCAGCGCAAATCTCGTGAAATTCTTTGATGGCGGCTGGTTTCCTCTGGCCGTCGGTGCCGTGATCTTCACCGTCATGACCACTTGGGCCACCGGACGCCGCCTTGTGCGTGCCTCGATGGAAAAAAGCTCGCTCACCCAGGAAATGCTCTGTGAAAGCCTCAAGCGCCGCCCGCCCATCAGCGTGCCAGGTACGGCTATTTTCATGAGCAGCACAGGCGGACGTGCCCCCATCGCGCTGCTGCACAGTTTGAAGCACTACCAGGCCATCCATCAGCGCGTTATCTTCATGACACTCATCACCGAAGACGAACCCTGGGTGCCGCCGAGCCGTCGGGTCGAGGTGGAAAGTCTCGACGAAGGTTTCTGGCGCGTGACAGGACGTTTCGGTTTCATGCAAAAACCCGACGTGCCGCGACTCCTCCGCCAATGCGCCAATCATCAACTCGAAGTTGATCCGAACAAGGCCACCTTTTTCTTGGGCCGCGAAATCATCATCCCCAGCGCCAACCCAGGCATGGCAAGATGGCGTGAGCACCTCTTCGCCTTCACCAGCAAGCTCGCTCAGCAGCCTGCGACGTATTTCCAAATCCCGATTGGTCGCGTGATCGAGTTAGGGCAGCAGGTGGAGATCTAAATCATGAGTGCCCCCACCCAAGCAGCATCCACAGAAAAAAAGCCGGTATCGGCCGAAGTAGTTGGCCAGTTTAGCTGGGGAATCACCCTTATCTTTGTGCTGGCCTCAACGTGCTGGGCTCTCTTGCCCTTCACAGGCTACATGTTTGCCGCGTTAGTATTCCTCCTCGCTATCGTGCTTGCTGGGATGAGCTGGAATCGTGGCCCAGTTCTGACAATGGCGGTGATGAGTGCTCTGGTCTGGAATTTCATCTTCATCCCACCTCAGTTCACGCTGCACATCGACAAGCCGCAAGACGCGGTCATGTTTGCCCTATTCTTCGTCGTGGCCATTAGCATGGGTCATCTCATCACCCGACTGCGGAAGCGTGAAGAATCTTTGGCACAACATCATCGCGAGAGGGAACAACTGCTCGCAGCCAAACACCGCGCTGAATTGCTGGCGGAGTCGGAGCGCCTACATCGCACACTTTTAGACAGCGTCTCGCATGAGTTAAAAACACCCATTTCCATCATCCGCACCGCATTGGATGGTCTCGGCGAGGGCAATCTATTTGCCGCTGAGATTGATACTGCCAACCGCAGACTCCAACGCATCGTCGAGAACTTTCTTGAGATGACACGCGTGGAATCCGAGGCGCTCAAACCCCAACTCGAGTGGTGTGAGATCAGTGACGTCCTCCACGCTGCTACAGCACCTTTGCAGCGCGATATTGCCCAGCATCCTCTCGTGATCCAAAACACCGGATCACTTCCCCTGCTCATGCTAGACAGTCGTCTGTTAGCCCAAGCTCTGCGTAATGTGCTGCACAATGCCATCCTCTATACTCCAGCGGCAACGCCTGTCGAAATCCACGTGGCACTTGAAAACAACATTCTTCAGATTCGTGTCCGTGATCATGGCCATGGCATCCCCTTAGAAAGTGTGGATCAGTTGTTTGATAAATTCTATCGAGCTCCAGACTCACCTGCCGGAGGCACGGGGCTAGGCCTCGCCATTTCACGCGGATTAATGCGGGCGATGAAAGGAGACATCGAAACACAAAATCATCCTGAAGGCGGGGCAGAGTTCACGCTCCACCTACCCGTCAAATCCCGCCAACCCTGAGCCATGAGCAGAGCCCTCATCATCGACGACGAGCAGCAGATGCGCCGCCTGCTGCGCATGGTCTTAGAATCACGCGGCTACGAGATTTACGAGGCAGCAGATGGTCCGTTAGGCCTACAAGAGGCAGCCTTCCATCGCCCAGATGTGATCCTCCTCGATCTCGGCCTTCCCGGCATGAGCGGTATTGAGGTCTTAAAGCGTCTACGTGAGTGGAGTGACGTTCCAGTGCTCATCCTCAGCGTGCGAGATCAAGAAAACGTCAAGGTCGAGGCGCTGGAGTGCGGTGCTGACGATTACGTCACGAAACCCTTTGGCACAGCCGAATTGCTTGCCCGACTAACAGTCATTCAAAGGCGACGTTTTACTCGTCAAAACCCCGAAATCATCGTCGGCAAACTCAGGCTGGATCTACTGCATCACGAAGCATCTCTGAATGCCGAACAAGTCAAACTGACTCCCACGGAATTTGCGCTGATCAAAGTCCTAGCCGAACACGCAGGACGAATTGTGACTCAAAATCAGATCATCCGCCAAGTCTGGCCTAGACAGCAAGCGGACCAAAG
>JAPLUM010000418.1 GCA_026397605.1 Verrucomicrobiota bacterium
GCGTTTGAGAGGTGGTGCTGGATCGGCTGTAAGCATAAGTGTCGTAGCTTGGCAGCTACGACACTTGCAGACTACGATCTTCCGACGGTGCTAGGTTTGACGGATACCGAGATTCCTTGTCACGATGATGTGAAACGCGGCAGGCCGAATGAGACCTGTAGGGCAAAAGCCGACTTTAGCGTTTCAGGTTTCATGTTCCCTGAATCAAGTCGGTACGGCGCAGGCGCAGAATACTCGCAAAGCGTGGGACATTTCGGTCACAATACTTTGGGCTTCAGCACTTGAAACCTTGACTTGAAACATGAAACTGATTTTTAGCGGGGTGAGCCTAATCCTCCTGGCGGCGCTTCTCCTCATCCTCCAAGCCGAATAAAAACTCGAAGTCAGTCTTCTCTAGGGTGCGGGCGAAGCCGCCTTCGCCGAGGATGTTGGCGGACATGAGCTGTTTCTTTTGCTGAAGAAGCATGATTTTCTCTTCGATGGTGTCTTTGGTGATCATCCGGTAGGCCATAACGGGTTGGGTCTGGCCGATGCGGTGGGCGCGGTCGATGGCCTGGGCTTCGACGGCGGGATTCCACCATGGGTCGTAAAGGATGACGTAGCTAGCGGCGGTGAGATTTAGTCCACTACCACCGGCTTTCAGGGAAAGCAGGAAGACACAGGGGTCGGCATCGTTTTGGAATTGATCCACGACTTCTGAGCGGTTGTTCGTGCTGCCAGTGAGCCAATAATAGGGGATGCTCATCTCCTTTAATTTATCCCGAATGATGTCGAGCATGGTGACGAACTGGGAGAAGAGCAGCACTTTGTGCCCACCAGCGTGCAGTTCTTCGATCAATTCCAGTGTGGCCGTGAGCTTGGCGCTGTCGTGCTCTTTCCCGCTGGTTTTATCAATGAGGTTCGGGTGACAGCAGATCTGGCGGAGACGAGTGAGCGCCTGGAGGATGGCGAAACGCTTCCGTGTAAGCACCTCAAAGCCGCTGGCGGTGAGCACCATCTGCTGGGCGCGGGCGAGTTCTTCACGGTAGAGCTTGGCCTGAGTATCGTTCATCTCACAGACCATGGCTTCTTCACTGCGAGATGGCAGATCTTTGGCCACCTGAGACTTGGTGCGGCGCAGCATGAAAGGGCGCAGGCGGGCACCGAGTCGGTCGCTGGCTTGACCGTCTTTACGGCGATCAAAGTTACGCGTGAAATAGGCACGATCCCCGAGTGCGCCGGGCGTGGCGAAGGTCATGAGACTCCAGAGATCCAACAATCGATTTTCCAGCGGAGTACCAGTGAGCACGAGTCGGTTTTCCGACTTGAGCTGGCGGGCGGCCTTGGCGGCTTTGGAGTCGGGATTCTTGATGTGTTGACCTTCATCCAGAATGACGGCCAGCCACTTCATAGCGTCAAGAATATCGGCGCAGCCACGCATCTGGGCATAGTTCATGACGAGCACGTCGTAGTCTTTTTGCAGGCTACCAAGGTCTAGCTCCTCTTTATCACGTAAAACCTGCACGCGCAGAGTTGGCGCAGCTTTGCCGAACTCGGTGGCCCAGACGTCCAGCACCGACTTCGGGCAGACAACGAGGCAAGGCCAAGCCTGACGATAGCGAGTGCGCAGCCAGAGAATCCAGGTGATGCTCTGGATGGTTTTACCCAGACCCATGTCATCTGCCAAGATGCCGCCAAATTTATTCACGCTAAGATAGGCGAGGAAATGGAAGCCTTCTTCTTGGTAAGGGCGCAAGGTGACGCCGAGAGTCTCAGGAACAGCGGGACGCTCATCCAAACGCGCTTCTTCCATGCGTTGGGTGATGTTTTGCCAAGCGCGTGGATTGATGATCTCTTTGCCTGCCTGACCTGTGAGCTGACGCCAGTGCAGTCGGTGCAATTCATCGCCATGCTCGTCTAGATCGATGCCGAGCTGATCCATGAGAATCTGCTGTTCCTCGGTGAGTTCCAGCTTCACTCGGCGCCAAGTGCCATCTGCAAGCTGAACAAAGCCGCCTTTGGCAGCGACGAGCTTACGGATGTCCGCAGGCTTTAAATCTGCGCCATCGATCTCAAAGATCATCTTCAGGTCAAACCAGTCAATGGTGGCAGTCTGTGAGGCCTCGATCCTCACGCGAGCGATCAGTGGATCGTCGAGGATGGTCTGAAGACGAGCATCTGTCGTCATGGTCACACGCTCCGGTAGCCCATTGGCCCAGGCATTGAACTGATCCGGGAAATTCTTCGTCAAGCGCACGCGATAGCCCTGTTGCTCGATATCCCAGACAGGGCGGAGTTCATCGAGAGCTTTATCCGTGAGCGCCAGGGCGCTGCGATCTCGACAGATAATGTCCGTATTTGTGGCATCATCAGGATGGCGCACAGGCTCCCAACCAGAAGGGCCTAGTTTTTCCCGCACGCGTCCGTCGGCGCCCAGAGCTTCGGCTTTAAAAATGGTGAATTCAGCACCGGTATTCCCCACACGGGCAAGACAGTTGGCACGCAGTTCCACATTCAGCGATTCATGCCTAACGCGACTAGAGATGTTCCCAGGTAGTGGCACACCGATCCTTTCCAGGAAGGAAATGCCGTCCTGTGTGGCCAACGCATTCAGCGGAATGGTGACAGGCGAGCCGAGACTCTCTTCAGAGTGTCGGAAAGGGGCCTCGTCTAGCGTTACCAGGCGGCTAGCCAAAGCAGGCTGCTCAAAAAGTGAGCCCAACCAGCCACCATGAGACTCGAGATCAAAACGACAGACATCACTTTGACTCGGCGTGATCTGAGAAAGGCCGGAAAGTAAGAGCAATTCAGCCTCAGCAGGCAAAATCAAGGCACCTTGAGCCTGCGCCTCTCCGAGATCATTCAGCTCGGAGTTACCCACTGGACGGAATTTTTCTTCATCGGAAAAATGAACCTGGAGTCGCGCCTCTGCTGGCGTGATGAGCAGACGGAAATCTCCGCTACGGCGGCGCATCGGCGGTCCCGTTTCATCCTGCACCACGCGGCGGATACGCTCACGCCACATCGGAACGGTACGCTCTTGCCGCCACTCACGCAGGCGCTCGCGCACGGCATCCATGTCCACCATACCACGCAGAAAGGTGGGGATGGTGAGGGATCGTTCGCCGAGAGCTAGTGCCACATAATCCCAGAATTCACGCAGGGTCAGAGGTGCCTCAGGCCACAAAGGTAGAGGCTCCACACTCTGGATGCTCCATTTTGGATGCAAGCGCACCATGTCCTGATCAAAAATCTGACCACTCTGCTTCACACGCTGAAAACGCTTATCCAGCTTGCCCAGATAAGCTTCTTCATCGGCTGTGAGCTGACGTGCAAGACGACGCTCCACCACGACCTGGAATGGTTCTTCTAAAATCTCGGCATGCACCGTCGTC
>JAPLUM010000135.1 GCA_026397605.1 Verrucomicrobiota bacterium
TTTGTTCTCTACAGTGCCTTTGCTTGGCAAGGATAGGCTGACGATCTGGATCGCATCGGACTCTTCATCGTAGTCATTGCTCAACAGATTTTTTGAGACCGTTGCGTTCGATGACAAAAATAGAAAATCATCCACAGCAACAGGTGTATCGTTAAAGTCGGTAACATTGAGCGTGATTGTCGCGACAAACGAACTCAAGCGGTAGTCGCGGGACTGAAAGGAGAATCTTGCCAAGTTCGCTCCATGAGCACCCTGAGGAGGTGTGTAGTAAACTGTCTTCTGATTCAATGGTAGCGTAACTGCTGCTGTCAAAGGCGAGCCTCCAGGCGTAAGGCTGAGCGAGCCTATTTTGGGCAAGGTCATGATCGATACGATGACACTGTCGTTCTCCTTGTCCGTCACAGGTAGCATTATGGTCTTCACCTCGTCCTCCAAGAGTGTCAAAACTTGACTCGATGCGACAGGCGCAGTGTTTGGATACGTTGTCACCGTCATCGTCACCGGCACGTTCACGAATGGATTTAGTGAATCATTGCTGATCAAACCCAATCGCGCTCGGTAGGTTCCTGGGCGCTGATCCACCGCACTTGCAGTTACGCTGATCGAACTTGTTTCGCCAGGTGCAAGTGTCATCCGGCCTGGAGTCTGACTGAGCCAAACGTCGTCTTGCTCTAACACTCGCAACTCATCCCACCAACTCTCGCCTTCGACAGTATCGTTATAAATATGCACCCGCATCGCTTGGGTTGCATAGCCCTGGAAGCCAATCGCGCGTTTTATCAACTGCCCGTTTACCCAGTAGTCAAACGTGCGTGCGCTCCAGTCGAGATTGCGCAATTCAATGTGATGCCACGCCTTGCCAGTGAACGGCACAGTCTTGTCACCGCTTGTGAGCATGCCATTGGCTGACAGCGTGCCACCTTCACTTGCAGTGATTTGGACGATCGGTGACCAGTCCCATTTCTTCGCCGACGTATCAAACCAACCGTCCTCACGACTAAAGCAGCCGCTCGTGCCCGTCACGTCTCCAGGACGAACCCAGTAGGATATATAACAGGGCTGTGAGGCATTGGCAAAGCGCTTCTCCAAACCGTTATTAAATCCGGTAAGCAACGGGTCCTTGTAATAAAGGCTACGTTGCCCCACCGCCGCGGGTGAAGTCACCACGGATGATTCCCCTTTGTAGAAGTCGATCACGTAATGGTAAACATACGGATACAGGTAATCGTCCCACTCCTTATGAAAGCGCGATGGCGTCAGGCTGGAGATCCCTGATTCAAACCCATCCTGCCACGGCAGAGGAGCATAGGCTGCTTGCAGCGATCTTGTAGCCACACCATATGAAGACGTGTTGTAGTAGCTCGTGCTCACTGCGTTCCCCAGACTGCTATTCTGTACAGCTATACTCAACGGTAGATCACCTTTATTCGTGACCGCCACCGTCTTCGTCGTTACCGCCTGTTCGCTATGCTTCACAGCGATGCTCGCAGGTGCGACACTTAGTAGCGCTCGTCCCATAGTGAAGTCCACATTGGCTCCGGCACGAGGAAGCGATGCTGTTTTTGGCGACGTTGTCGCGTAACCCGCAAGGCGCGCGGTCACGTCGTAAGTTCCATCGGGCACCGAGGCCTTGTATGTCCCATTGGCAGCCGTCAGAGCCGTGCCACTCACGGGGCCAGTGAAACTGACCGTAGCCCCCTTCACCGGTTTGCCGCCGGTCAAATAAACCACCTTCCCCGTAAGCGTCTGTGTGCCAGCCAGTGATAGCGGCACTTCCGACATCCATGAGCGCCCAAGCGTATCTGAATGCGTGAAAATCAGCGCTACGGTCTGCGTCGCCGCACTGATATCAACGTGGACGACAAAGGGCTGCGAACTCGCCGTGTTGTTCGACAATGATGCGCCCGTCGCCACATTGCCCCAAGTCTTGGAACCACGAACGACTGAAACCGCATTCGTGTCCTGCCTCAAGCTCAATATCGTGGTGACGCCGTAGGCTAGCGAGGGACCGAAATTCCTGATCGTCACGGCCACTGTCGCATCCTCACCAGCATTCACTACGCCATCTCCATTGCCTTTCGCTCCGAGAAGCTTTCCTTCTTTGATTTGGGAACTCGTCACCTCGATGCTTGGCAACGCACCAATGCGGACGGCGCGCGCCACGTTAAGCCGACCACCAGTTTTCACTAACCCCTTGAATGCCGGCACGGGGTCAACACTACCCAACAAAGCATTCTTAATGTCCAACCAACCAAGCTCAGGATGCGCCGCCTTTACGAGCACGCACGCACCAGCAACCAAAGGGCAGGCCATTGATGTTCCACTATCATAACCATACTGTGAACCTGGTAACGTGGACAAAATTCCGATTCCAGGCGCAGCGAGATCCACGTTTACAAGGCCGTAGTTGGAAGACGCCGGACGGCCATCACTGCTCGTACTAGCTGCTACACTGATGATGTTTGAATTGGGATAAGAAGCCGGATAAGTGGTGGTTTTGTCGATGTTCACCCCTGGATAACTATTGCCAGCAGCACACACAAATAACACGCCCGCAGCTTGTGCCGCATCGATCGCCGATTTCTCCATCGCAGAATACAAGCTTCCTCCATAGCTATTGGAGGTCACCAATACATGATTCGCCACAGCATAGTTAAGGGCAGCGATCTCGTCTGACGTGGCGATGAACCCACTGCTGTCCATCACCACCAGAGGCATGATTCTGACCAATGGTGAAATGCCCGAAACTCCCAGGGCATTGTTACCTGCCGCGCCGATGATCCCTGCACAATGCGTGCCGTGACCATTGCTATCGTTCACTGACTTACTACGGGAGTAAAAGTTCCAGCCGTTCACGTCGTCAATGTATCCATTGCGATCATCGTCGATTCCGTTGCTGGGAGTTTCGCCTAAATTAACCCAAAGATTATCCTTTAAATCAGAGTGTGTGAGATCGATACCCGAATCGAGAACAGCCACAATCAAATTGGCATCACCGCGCGTGGTATCCCATGCGGCCGGAGCAGACACGTCAGCATGCGGCACGCCACCTGTTTGCCCCCGGTTGTGCAAGGCCCATTGCAAAGCAAAGCTAGGATCATTAGGTGC
>JAPLUM010000255.1 GCA_026397605.1 Verrucomicrobiota bacterium
GGTGGCCAGTGAGACCCTGGATCACGCAGGCATCACCGTGAACAAGAACGGCATTCCCTTTGATACCGAAAAAATCACCCTCGGTGGTGGTATCCGCATCGGCACACCTGCTGTCACGACTCGTGGCATGAAGGAAGCTGAAATGGTGCAGATCGCCAACTGGATCGACAAAGCACTGACGAACAAAGACAATCCAGATGTGCTTTCTGAGATCAAAGCTGAGATCGCCAAAATCAACGAGCGCTTCCCTCTGCCGTAACTTAGAGTTGTTGGCTCGACCTTGCCCCCTTCACTCCCACACGCGGATGGAGAGGGGCGGGGTTTTGAGGCAGGAACCGGAGCAAATGGGTCGAATGAATCTTGCCCTGTATTGTATGTCTTTGGCTAATTTTCTACCTGCGGCTGTGCAGGGCAACTCAACAAGTCATCTTTTCCATGGCAGCGCACGCAATAAGCGGCGTGCGGGGGAGCTTGAGACAAGAAGTTGAGTGCCTTCACGTTCGCTGTAGGAGAGGAGGTCGGGATCGCCTGAATCAAAGTCTTCAGCGCGAGGAAGCCCCACCGGTAGTGGAGGTTCGGCACTGGCTTCTTCGATGATCGGGGGAAGGGGCGCTGGGGCGATATCTGGGCGGGAGGCTGGAGCCGTCAGGCGAGTGGGGACGATAAGTCCGCCAGAGAAGATGAGCTTCATGGCGTCTTCAACGGTCAGTGGCGCGTCGGTGACCTGCTCAATAGGCATGACTAAAAGTAGGCCCGTCATTGGGCTGAGTGCTCCAGGGATGAAGACGGCAGCCAGGATCTTATTTTGTTGGGGATCGAGATACTGACCGGTAACAAAGCCCAGCATCTTCATGTCTCCAGAGGGATAATCGACATAGACGACACGCTTGAAGTTTTGTTTTCCGCCCAAGCCTTTGAAGCCGTCGATCACCTGTTTGAGGGATTTATAGATGAATGACACGACTGGCACGCTCATTAGTAATTTGTCCATCGCGGTGACGACTCTCACGCCAAGGACATTGGTGGCCATGACGCCGAGGGCCACAAATGCCAAAACGGGAATGAGAAAGCCGACAAAGGTGACGGTATGCCGAAAGCTAGCGCTTGCAGGATCGATGACCAGTGTTCCGGCGATGTCATTGATGAGCCGTGCGATGAAGTCGAGAGCTGGTACACTCCAGCCATGCAGAAGATGGTAGCCGCTATTGACGATCCAAAAAGTGATCAGGAGTGGGAGCGCGATGGCTAGGCCCGCAAAGAACTTGTTTCGCAGCCAAACGAAGGGGCTGCGGGACAAGGGAGGTGGGCTGTTGACCAAGGAGGACATGGGATGATTTGCTGATGTAGTGTCGTCCAATTGGAATAGCGTTCAATCGACAATCTTGGCACTTATACGATTCCTGTCCTCAATTGGATGATGCATGCGCCTTTTGCGACAAGCAAAGGAAAGGTAATCTTGGCTAACCGAGTGTGATTTGTTTTGCCGACTTTGCCGTCTGAGAGCGTTCCTTCTCTTGACTATGGCGGCTCCGGCGTGAAATAGGTGGTTCACATTTCCACACTACTTGCCAATGCCACGCCGAATTACCTACCGCGACGCTGTCCGTGAAGCCCTCGATGAAGAAATCGCCCGCGACCCGATGGTCGTCGTTATGGGTGAGGAAGTCGCCCAATA
>JAPLUM010000519.1 GCA_026397605.1 Verrucomicrobiota bacterium
AACGCAGCAGCGGCCTGAGCTAAAGCGATACGTGTAAACTTGACGTGCACCCATGGAACAGAAACATCATCAGGCGGAGCCTGCTCAGCAATGATAGCTGAAGCACCAGCCGCAATCGCCGCAGGGATGAAGTCATGGCCATCCGACTTTTTACCACGCAATGCCACAAAGGCAGTACCCTTCGTCGCCTTTCTCGAGTCGTAAGTCAGACTCTTGATGACGGTGTCCAAGCTGCCGCTGATTACGGGCTTGTCGAGATAGGGGGTAAGTTCGCGCAGAGTCATGGTTGGTTTCCTTGTAGGGCCAGCGGACGCTGGGGACGGACAGATAATTGTTTGAGGGTTTCGGCGACGATTTCGCCAAAGACAGGAGCAGCCACCTTGCCACCACCAATGGCTTGAGGGTCGGCTGCTTTGGGGTAATCCAATACGACGACACAGGCAATTTTGGGATCGTTCGCTGGGGCAAATCCGGCAAAGGAGGTGATCCACTGATTTGGGGGATAACCGCCTTTGTGTTTTTTTCCTTTATCGTCCCGATAGACATATTCAGGATCATACCGGCGAGAGGTGCCAGTTTTGCCTGCGACTTCGATGCCTTCCAGTTTTGCACGGCTGCCGGTGCCATCAGCAACCACTTCTTTAAGTAGGTCACGCATCGTGGTAGCCGTCTTACCGGAGCAAACTTGACCAACGACTTCTGGTGGGACGATTTCGATCTTACGACCGCCTTCACTGACGATACGATCCACCAAACGCGGACGCATCAGAATACCACCATTGGCTAAAGCTCCATAAGCCATGGCCATTTGAATTGGGGTGACGTTTACCTCGTATCCAATCGGGAACCTTGAAAAGGTCGTGTTCGACCATTCATTCTCGTTGATGTAACCGCGACTTTCTCCGTTGAGCGCGATATCTGTGCGTCGGCCAAAGCCAAAGCGTTTCACATAATCGATAAAGGTATCTTGCCCGACACGCTTAAAGATTTTGTAGGTGCCGATGTTGCTGGAATAGCGCAGGACGTCATGAGCTGGGGCCATGCCCAGGGTTTTAAGGTCGGTCAATTTTGCTTTTAAAACTGGGTCTGTGTATTGGCCCAACTCACAATCGATCATTGTTTGAGGACTGATTTTGCGTTGATCCAGAGCGGCTGTGAAAGTTACGACCTTGAAGGTTGATCCGGGTTCATAAGGCTCATAGATAGCTAGATTTTTCCAGTTCGTTTCGGCCAGATTGTTGCGATCATGACTTGGGCGAAAGCTCATGGCTAAGACGGAACCGGTAGCCACTTCAGTAACGAGGACCATGATTTTACTTGGCTTCCAAAGCGCATCAGCTTTTTCCACAATCTGATCCACGGCGTCCTGAAGAGGCATATCAATGGTCAGCTGAATATCACGGCCATGGATCGGCTCTTTGATTTCCCCACGATACATGGGCATTTCACGGCCATACTTGTCGTGCTCGACAATGACGCTGCCAGCAATGCCACCCAGTGTCTGCTCATAGGTCATCTCTACACCACGCACGCCACCTTTGCCATTTTCGACGCCACCAACGATCAAGGCTAGGCGGTTCTCAGTCGGATAATGGCGGCGCACCGAAGCCTTCACATAGACACCTTTGATGTTTTGCTGCGTCAAATACTCACGCCAGCTTTTGGCCTGCTCTTCATTCAATTTGTCGGTGAGCATGACGATTTGCTCTTTTGATTTCACCGCATTCAGCATTTCATCCAAAGGCTTTTCAAGCTTCACGCTAAGTGCTTGAGCTACATGCGCATGGTAAGCATTGCGGATCTCAGCGTCGTTCATGACACGCGTCATGTCGCGCAGCTTCATGCCTCGCACGCGTGCTAGGCATGGCTTGATGGTTGGCAGTTCATTGAGGTGAACGTAATTCGTGCTGAGATCGAAGATCTCTTCATCGTACGCAAGATAGCGTCCCCCGTGGTCTTTGATCGATCCACGCTGAGCTGGCAGGATGCGTTCTTCACGGAATTTTTCCGAAGCTTTTTCTGCGAACTTCGGACCACTTTTCAAGTGCAGATCATACAGGCGCCAGACGACAATGGAAAAACCAAGCGTCAGCAAGCAAGTCACGACCATCATGCGATGGCAGACTGGACGATCACGGCGGATCTGGGCTTGGTTAGGCGTGGGCATCATGGCAGAACTTTTTCCTCCAATTGAGCTACCGTCTTAGC
>JAPLUM010000315.1 GCA_026397605.1 Verrucomicrobiota bacterium
GTGTGACGTACTCCAGATCCGCCCGATCAATAAAGGCCAGTAGCGCTTCGAAATCCGCGCCCGTCCAGCCCTTCCCCTCCAGGAGAGCCATGCTCATTTCGTTCTGTTCCTCAAAAGCAGTGACCCCAGCCCGGGCAAAACCGCGCCAGGCGGTCAATTGATCTTTAAGCGGACTTAGTTGCAGGAGTTCAAGAATCATAGGTTGATAGGATTAAAGTAAATGGCAGTTTTAGAGTGGCAGGCGGGTCTGCTGCAAGCTATTTGAGCGTTTAGGTTGGTAGCATTTAGTCGGTCTCGATAGCGCGGCAGTACTGCCGCCTTGGTCTGGCCGCATTTTCGTGGATGCCACTGTGGCCTCACACACCGCGTGCGGCTCGGCGGCGGGAGACTGGAGTTGCGGGAGAGGGCGTGGCCGCCGCCTTTTTCACCGGCGAAGCAGACCTCTTGATGCTGGTCTTCTTTTCTGCCACTT
This sequence comes from Verrucomicrobiota bacterium, assembly GCA_026397605.1. GTDB lineage: Bacteria > Verrucomicrobiota > Verrucomicrobiia > Verrucomicrobiales > Verrucomicrobiaceae > Prosthecobacter. The sequence continues at coordinate 473 of JAPLUM010000315.1, forward strand.
TGGCAGCGGTTTTCTTCGCTGGCGCAGGAGGATACATTTTACCGATCATCTCCTTGTCCATCTCTGAAAGGACAATGTTTTCATTGGTGCCGGAGCCGCTGTTGAAGAGCGCATCGTCAAACTGGTAGAGCATGATGGACTCTGGATCGAAGATCGTGTTCGACATCCCCTTGGCCGTGTATTTCTGCAGGACGTTGAGGTTGATTTCCTCTTCGCTCCAATTGTTAGGCGGACCGGAAAACGCACTATAAACGGCATCCATATTCCAGTCCAGCTTCATGCTCGGGCTTTGATGCTCATGCACGCAACCCAGCGCATGGCCGAACTCATGCAGCACCACACCTTGGTAAATTTCATCATCGGAGTCATCCTCCAGCCAGCCGTAATTCATCGTCGGCTCGTCTTTGGGAAAGTACTCCTTGTTGAGTGCATCCTTGCCCACGGCCGACCACGACCCGTCGCCCCATTTGAAGGCGATGCGCACCTCCGCCGCGCCGGTATCCACAAACTTGAGCTTGATATTCGCATACTTCATCCACTCCTCCGCATGGCGAATCACCCCTGTCTTCTGCTTTTTGGATCCGCCCAAAAATCGGCAGCGCAGGTCAAAGCCCTTGTCCCATCTGCGGCTGTTGATCAGCGCCATGCGGCGCGGAGTAATCACCACCTGTTTGGCATCCGGATCCATTGCCGGCAACGCGCTTCGCCGAACCTTCGGCTTCGTCATGTCATTTGGAAGAATACGGTCAAAACAGATGCGCAAGGGAGTTTGGCTTGTTGTGTTCATAGATTTGAAGTGAGCATGAAAGGTGCTTAGTTAATCCAATCGTTGGGAGTATTTATCCGTGTGTAGATCGATTTTTTTGTGGAAGGTAGAGTTCTACCGTGGGCTATTTTCCAAGAGTATTCTATCTAGAGTGCATTTCCATTTTCCGAAGTCAATTCTAAAAGCGGGCGACCCTTCATTCGAAGCATAAGTCTTCCCAACCAAGAAAGAATGGCTTTTACAGCATGTTCGATAAAGCCCGCCGTATGAGCAGGCTTCTCCAGCCACATCGTTGGGGCAGACACATAAGTATCCTGAACCACGCTTTGTCTCTGCCCGCCTCTCTGATCTGCCCTAAACGACTTTGCCATAAGCCTTTGATTCACAAAGCCCATCAAGTACGCGTGGCGGTATCTTCGACGGCCTCCTTGGTCAATCCCAGAAGGCCGGCGTAAGGGAGGAGAGAGGAATGGCTGGCACTTTTGGGAATATAAACATTGCTGAAATCAGGTGTGCTCGCGTGGACAAACAACAGGTGCCGCAGCAGCGAGCCCGCCGGGATGGTGACGGACTGCGTGGAGTCGAGGCTTGTCCAGGTGCGCCCATCTTCGCTGATGGAGACGCACAGCTCAGAGTTGTCACGCTGGGCGATGAATTCCCAACTCAACCGCCAGTCCTTTCCTGGATCGGACAGTACTTTGATCCAGTGGGCGCTGAGAGCCGGAAAAGGCCAGTCTCCTTTGGGAGCGCAGACCGGGTCCTGCAGTTCCAGAGTGAAGGTGGGATGGCGTTCTGGCATGCGCTCTTGGAGGATATAAGGTAGAGATTCTGGGGAAGGAACCACCACGCTTTGACAGAAGGCGTTCCATTCCTGCTTGAGGCTCGTGGACTTTGCCCGCAGAAGAGCATCCAAGGCCATCCATGGCCCCTGGCTGACATGTCGGGAGGTTTTCATGTCGGGATCTGTCCATAGATCACGATGAATGCCTGGCAGGGTAGTCTCCAGATGGTGGATGAAGGGAAAAGCCCAATACGGGGCCGGGGAATCCGGGACAATACCCGAGTTGACCAAGCCCATGGAAAGATTGCACAAAAAATCAAAGGCCCACTCCTGATAGCAACGCAGACTGGAATGGGCGATGTGTTCGGCATAAACGGCGCACATTTCGATGATGCCGAGCCAGGGAGGTTCAACAAGCGTGTCGCCAATGGCGAGCAATTGCCAAACGTGCTCGAGTTCATGGGTGAGCGCAGCCTTTAGCCAGTCCTGCTTTTCTTCCTCTGAACGGAAAGGCTGCGGATAAGTGAGGGCGATTAGGAAATCCAACTTTTTGTTCTTAGT
>JAPLUM010000066.1 GCA_026397605.1 Verrucomicrobiota bacterium
GGGCCATTTTCAGCAATCCACCAGGATACCGCCCCAGAAGGCAATGTGGGGCTCACACTCCAATTGTATGGCGAGGTTCCACCACTGGCTGTCAGTGCTTGGACGTAACTTGCAAATTGCACACCAGAGCTCAGAGACGTCGGAGCCACAGTGATGACAGGACAGACCATGGTCAGTGTGTAAGTGCGTGAGGCCGAACAGCCCGTAGCCCCATCCAGACTGCGAACGGTGAACGTATAGTAACCAGGCAGCGCCGATGCATTTGGCGTGCCACTCAAAGATCCAGCCGTGGTCAGAGACAGTCCTGTAGGCAAACTACCGCTGGTGATCGTCCAAGTGTAAGGACCCGTGCCGCCAGTCGCACTCATGTTCACGCTGAATGGGCTGTATTGCGTGGCCGTAGCCAGAGAAGTTGGACTGATGCTAATCGTGGGGCAAACGCGGAAGCCAAAGTCAATGGTATTTTCGTTGTTGGTTGTGCCTGTAATGCCGGGCTCAAATCCTGCAGTCAAGGTGATCAGCGGACTTGTCACGGCTGTGCCTACACCACCAGCTTGGATCGCATTGCTGTCATTATCTTCACCATTATCCGCCGGATCATTCACCGCGGTGATCAAAGGCAAGGCAGCAGGTGGCGTTGGGATGCGTATCCGATACTGCCCTGGCTGGTAAGTAGTAAAATTGTAGATACCTGTGCTATTCGTCGTGGTGGTCCTCAGCACGTTGTTACTGCTATCTAGCAACTCGACCGTCACACCACTGATCCCGGGTTCACAGCCACATTGAAACACGCCATCACTGTTCACGACACTCCAGACAAGATTGCCAATGCTAATCCCGCTCCAGAGACCAAAGTCGATACTGAGTTCTGTGTCAGGATTGGTATCACCATCTGTGATTGACTCGCTGCCTGTAGCAAGATCGATCACGGGGCTGAACAGCGGAGTTCCAGGGCCACCAGGCTGACTGCCGTTATTGTCATTATTTGCCCCGTTATCGAGAGTCACAACCGTACCGCTCGTTGCAGGCTGACCACTCGTCGGCGTAACCCGCACCACATATTTGCCAGCGTTAAGACCTGTGAAGTTATAAGCACCGCCAGAGGAAGACGTCGTGCTGCTAACGAGCACATCATCCGCATCACCAGCGGTGTTATTGACACTTGTGTAAAGTTGCACGGTGGCACCACCAATACCAAGTTCAGAGCCATCTCGCAGACCATTGTTATTGGTATCATTCCAGATTTGGTTACCCAAAGTCAGCGTGCTTGAAGCGCTGACCTGGCAGAGAGTGATATGATCCATGGCAATCGGACCTGCATTGGAACCACCTGAGAAGATCATCGTGGCGGTATCGATCTGAGAAGCCGTGACACTATTAGCGATACGGAAGCGCCAAGTAAACTGACGCCACATTGGCTGTGTGGTATTTGAAGTTGCCTCAGACCAGTTGTTATAGTCAGCACTGCCAAAGCTAGAGAATGAACCACCACTGCCACTGAACCCGCAGCATTGTTGTTCTCCAGGCGCTGTGCCTGTCATTTCGCCCTGGCTTACCGTGTAGTATTGGTAAAGACCAGGTGTCGATCCACTAATCACCTGATAAATCTGCGTGTTGGCACCCAGATCCAGAACAATGGATGATGCTGCACTGCTAGCATTGGCTGCCCAAATGGAGATTTGATATTCACGACCAGCCTGTAAAACAGAGCTCCACTCTCCACCGCCTGCTGCACGCAGACTCACACATGAGTTGGTGCCTTGGAAGAGCATGTAACGCTTACCATGGCGGGCCTTCACAGACTCCACCCAGCTTACTCTTGAACCAGCGTTACCAGCCAATACCTGCACACGTTGGATCGGCTCACCAACACCACTTGTGCCATTGGTTCCACCCAGCCACTGGAAGCCGTTGATCCCAGCACCGAGGGACGTGCCACTGCCATTGTAGTTTAGAAGTGCACTTGCCGTACCCGTAGCATTGGCCAACTGCTGGAATTCAAAACTGGCGTTATCCACCAGTGTGTTCGTGTAGCAAAGATCCAAATTGGCAAAAGCAAAATCAATCGTGCTATCGCGATCTGTATCATCTCCATCGACGCCTAAACTAGGCTCTCCACCGACGGTCAGTGTAATCAGCGGACTTACCACTGGCGTGTCACTACCACCAGACTGCACACCGTTGTTATCATTATTCACTCCATTATCAGTCGTCACAGCTGTGGTGCTGATGCTTGGATAGTAATTTGGGGGAGTTGGAAGACGCACGTAATAAACGCCTGCAAGAAGATTAGAGAAAGAATAAAGACCATTGGAGTCGGTATCCATTTCTGTGATTTTGACATCATCACCAGCGCCGTTATCGCGGATGCCATTTAGCCCTGCCGACCAAAGCTCAACCCTTACATTTGGAGCGCCAGCTTCTGTATTGCCACGCAATCCATCATTATTGGTATCAATCCATATTTGGTTACCAATGCCCATGTTACGCGCTTGAAGCGTGAGGGCTCTATTCACAAAGCAGCCCCCCAAATCCGTCACACGAACCGTGATATTGGCAACGGTTGCAGCAGTCGGCGTGCCCGTGATGGTACCAGCACTACTTAGGCTCAAGCCAGCAGGCAGTGTGCCACTGGCCAGACTCCAGGTCAGCGGCGGATTCCCACCCGTAGCATTGAGGATCTGGGAGTAACTATTGCCCGTGAATGCATCTGGCAGAGACGAAGTTGTGATGGCCAAGGCAGGGCAGATGGAGTTCACAGTGTAACTGTGAGTGCCGAAGCAAGAACTGCCGTCAGAAACACGCACGGTAAAAGTGAAGGTTCCTGGCAATGTTGGTGTGCCGCTAATAGCCCCTGTCACATCATTCAAAGCCAACCCTGCTGGCAATGAACCCGAGGCCACGGTGTAGCGGTAAGTTTGCCAACCTGTGACTGGTTGAAGAGAAATGCCAGGCCCTGACCACTGAAGACGCGCCACGGCAGTGGTGGCGTTTTCATAATACTCCATACGCACCGTCACTGCGACCCCTGCCGTCAATGAAACCCCTGCCGTGTAGCTCGTCGCAGCTTGGTCATTCCAACGATCAATCACCAAGTTATTATTCACCCAGAGCCGGATGCCATCATCGGTCGTTGTCTGGAAGGTATAAGTTCCCGTCGATGCAGGCAACAAGGTCCCCGTCCAGCGCACAGAAAAATTATTCACTGGCACAAGTGCATCTGGCGATCCTGAACCCCAATTGAAATCAATGGAAGCATCCGCACGCGTTAATAGCAGAGTATTAAAATTGGATCCCGAGTAATACTGCCCGATGAGTCCGCTCTGTGGCGTGGCGCTTAACGTCTGAGTGTAGGCCGACCCAACAGTCAAATCTGGCAGTGTGGATGGCGATATGGTGATGATGGCGCAACCTGTCGTGATGCTATAAGTGCGGGTGCCAAAACAGCCATTAGCGTCTGTAGCAGTGACGACAAAAGTTCC
>JAPLUM010000590.1 GCA_026397605.1 Verrucomicrobiota bacterium
TGCTGGGATCGACGATGTTTTCCATGAGATCACGCATGGTGTAACGGTTGCCAATGCCGGTGAGGTCTGGGCCGATGCTGCCGCCGTCGCCATTGAAGCGATGACAGGTGGCGCACATGACGCTACGATACATGGCTTCACCATTGGCAAAGTCGCGGCCTTTGAGTCCGTCTGCGGTGAGCTTCACGACTTCGTCCACGGTCCAGGCTTTGCCGGGGCCTTTAGGGGCCAAGTAGTTGGGGATGGTGACGGCTTCTGTCTTGCTGCTGAGTTCTTCCAGTGCGGCGACTTCTTCGGCTGGCACAAAGGTGGCCATGGCGTCTTTGCGGATGTTTTCGATGAAGCCTTTGAAGCTGTTGCCGCCTTTCCAGCTGCGAGCGCGGGGGAACCAGGAGAAGAATGTTTTCCGCAGCTCAGGTGTCCAGCCTGCGGTGGCATTGCGCAGGGCAAACATGTAGCTGATCTGCTGGCTATTGGGGCGGCTGCCTGCGGCAGCTCTGGCGGCGCTGGCATAGCCATCATTGCGGCTAAGCACGGCGTCCGTGGCCACTTCCTGGAAGTCATCTTTGGCGCTGGCCATGAGCGCGAGAGTTTTGACCGGGGCCTTGGTGGAGTCCACGGCGATGAGTAGCTGGCAAAGCTCGCGATTGATCATGGGATCCTCGGAGGGGAAAGCTGGCTCCAGACTCTGTGCGATGGCTGCACAGACTTCAGGTGCGGGTTTGCCAAGGCGGATCAAGACCAATTGCAAAGCACGAAGGCCGGCAAGCTGCTGGTTCACATTCAACTTAGCCTCCTTGAGTCTGTCTAGAGCCATTAACATCTGGCCCTGAAGCTCGGCTTTTTCTGGCGATACATCGTTAATGGGGCCAGAGGAGGTTGAGGTGGGCTTACTAGCTGGTTTTCCACCAGCGGCGCTGGTGCTGTCACCACTCATGCGGGCAAGCGCTACGATGGCCTCGATCAAGGCCTGAGGATGCTTTTCAGCCAGGGCTTTTTCTTTCCATAGGTCGACAGGCAGGCGCTCGATGGCGACTCGAGCAGCATAGCGCACGTGGCGGTCACTGTGGCTGAGGTAGGGCCAGGCTGCGGTGAGAATCTTTTGAGCATCGCCTTCTCCATGCATGGCTTCCAGGGTCTGACGCATGCGGGTTTCTTCATCCAGAGGCAAGGCTTTAACGGCAGCGATGGATTCTTCACCGACATAGGTGACGCGATACACGCCCGACTGTGTGCGACGACCACCGACGGCGAAGTACATGGCTCCATCTTGTGGATGGATCACCACGTCTGTGAGTGGCAGTGGTTTGCCGAAAACAAACTCCTCTTTCTCGGCGATGAAGCTGCCGCCTTTAGGTTGCAGGTGAACGGCCCACATAGTGCCATAGGTCCAGTCGTTGATGAAAACCGCGCGCTGATATTTGGCGGGGAATTTGGCGCCATTGCCACTGACCACGCCTGTCGGGCTACCTGGGCCGATGTCGAGCGTGGTGGGCAGGCTGTCTGGATAGTAGCTGGGCCATTTCCCACTGCCGCTACGCCAGCCGTAGTCGGCTCCGCTGACACAATGATTCACGCGAGTCGGCCGATACCAGGGAGAACCGATGTCCCACTCCATGTCGGCGTCATAGGTGAAAAGTTCACCACTGAGATCAAAGGTGATGTCGAACTCATTGCGGAAACCATAGCAGAAAAGCTCCAGGTTTTTGCCATCTGGGTCCATGCTGCAAATGTACCCGCCAGGTGCTGTAATGCCGCGGGCATGGCCATTGGCATCCCACATGCGGGGGAGGATGTGGTCTTCGTTCCAGGCTTTGGCCGCACGGCTTTTTTCTAAACCGTCAGGCAGCTTGGTGTGGTTGCCACAGTTGAAAAAGATGCGCTTACCATCTGGGCTGAGAATCATGCTGTGCAGGCCATGCTCGCCACCGCCTGACATGGTGTGCAGTTTCTCTGTTTTGTCGTATTGATCGTCCGCGTTGGTGTCGGTCAGGCGGTAAAGTCCATTGTCTTTACCGTTTTCATTCACCATGACATAGAGGCTATCAAAGGCGTAGAGTAACCCGTGAGCTTTGCCCATTTCGATGTTTAGTTTTTCAGGCTTTAAGCTCTCAGTCTTCCCAATCGCGGGTAAGCTCATCCGATAGATGCTGCCGTATTGGTCACAGGCGATGATGCGCCCTTTTTGATCCACGGTTAGCGCTACCCAGGAGCCTTCCTGGTCCTTAGGCACGTTGTAGAGCTTTTCTACCTTGAAGCCTTTTGGCACCGTGATCTCAGCTGCGGCAATGCTATCTGCTGGTGCATCGTTTTTGGCCTTGCCGCCTTTTTGAGCATCCAGCGCCATGCCCCAGGGGCCTTTGCCATACTCTGCAATCACCACGGCAGGTTTCCATTCTTCTTTGCCTGTGGTGGTGGCCTGCCACTGGGCATTGGTTTCCACGAGCACTTTTTCCGTATTATTGGCCAGCTTGACGGTGAGTTTTGCAATGAGACCTGCCATGGAACCTTCATTTGTGGCCTGGATGATGATCTCATTGGATTCTCCTTTTTTGATGTCTTTGCTGACATCTGCAGTGCTTGGCTTTTGCCAATCTGGATTGGTCAGCACTTTCTTGCCATTCAGGAGCGCTACGGCCCCGTTGTCGCAGGTGACTTGAAGCGTGGCAAAATGGGCATTGGCAGGTGCCTCGAAGCGATACCGAAAGGTCACGGCGTCATCCTTTTTGCCATCACGAGAAAGCCAGATCCACTGAGGTGCTGCGTGGAGGGTGGATGTAGCAAAAAGTAGCGTTAGAAAAAGTGCGCGCATAGAAGGGCGTAAAGAACGCCGCCCAGATCTTGTTTTTATCAGTGGGTTTAGTCTGGAGATGAATCTCTCTTCTCACCCATAGATGAGCTCAATCAAGCCCGCCTGCGTTTGCTGAAAAGACCGTAACGCGGGCTGAAAATGTAGGCCAGGAGAAAGAGGCTGCCCAGCACGAGAATGATGGTAGCGCTAACGGACCAGCCAAGTGGGTAACTGATGAAGAAAGCCAGCACCGACCCAAACGCGCCGATCAAACCACCACCCCAAAACAGGGTGCGGGCATTGTCTGTCAGTAGATAAACTGTAGCTGCAGGAGCGACGAGAAGGCCAACACTGAGAATGCAACCCACGGCCTGTAACGATGAGATGAGAACGAGAATCGTGATGGCAAACGTGGCGTAGTTTAAAAAGCGCACAGGCACGCCGAGGCTGGCGGCGATGTTTGGCTCAAAGAGATAAATCAGCAGCGACCGCTGAAGGGCTGTCAGGGTGATGACCGCAATCAAGCTGATGCCAAAAGCGATCCATAAGTCACTGTCAGCCATGCCGACAATGCTACCAAAAAGCCATTCATCCAGCTTCTGGCGGATGTTCAGCTGGGTCAGGATGAGATAGCCACCTGCAAACGCGGTGGTGTAGAGGATACCCATGGAAGTGTCCTGATCCAGGCGTGAGGTCCGCGACAGAAAGATGGAGCCGAGCCCCACGATCAATGCCGCAAAAACCGCGCCTGCTAATGCGCTCCAAGCCGTCAGGCCGACCATCAACACCGCAAGCGCAATGCCGGGCAGTAAGGCGTGGGATAACGTTCCAATCTTTAATGCAGACTTTCGCAGCACAACAAACGCGCTGACAAACCCATTGGAAAAACCAATCATCAAACAAGCCAGCAGGGCCCGCTTAGCGATGGGCTCAGCTAAGAAGTCGGTGAGGGTTGGGAAAGTGGTCATGGAAGCTTATTTACTGGCCATAGGCCGCACCAATATTTTCTGAGGTAAAGGCGGTGGCGACATCACCAAACACGACTTGGCTGCGCTTGATCAAAAGCACGTCATCAAAGAAACCGGTCACGGTCTGCAAATCATGGTGGCTGGCGATCAGCAGTCTTCCCTCTGCGGTCAGCTCACGGAAGAGTCGGCTGAGATTTTCCTGAGCGGGTTTATCCAGCCCAGTGAAAGGCTCGTCCAACAGTAGGACGTGGGCTTCCTGGGCTAAAGCGCGCGCAATAAAAGTGCGCTGCTGCTGACCACCAGACAGTGCATTGATTTGGCGATCCTGGAGATCCAGCAGATCCATGGCGGTGAGAGCACGCTGGACGATCTCCGCATCATGCTTGGAATACGTGCGCCACCAGCCGAGGTTCGGGTAGCGCCCCATCTCCACCAGACCACGCACGGTGATCGGAAAGTTCCAGTCCACGTCTCCGCGCTGCGGCAAGTAAGCGATCTCATGGCTGCTTCGCGTCAGAGGCTGCCCACGCCAAATGATGCTGCCACTGTCAGCTTTCATGAGACCCGCCAGCGTTTTTAGCAAAGTGCTTTTACCGGCACCATTCGGTCCGATGAGGGCAATGCTGCGACCGCACTCGGTGGCAAAGCCGATGTTATCCAGCGCCAATACCTCGCGGTAGCTCACACGCAGATTCTGCACCTCCAGACGGTGATGATCCGCATGGCAGCCACCGCCACCCCAGCACACATGGTCATTTTTAGTGGAGAGTGACATTACCATATCAAAGTGAAAATTTCATTCAAGGCAGCGTCTGTGGACCACAGCGTCTGGCTGCGGAGCTCTTGTCCATCTGGCTCGATCTCCACCGTCAGGGCCGTCTCTGGCGTGCCAGGTGGCCATGCAGCCGTAAGTTCCAACTCATCACCAGCTTTCGAGATTGTCATTTTGACCTGCGTCTCACTGGGAGATTCAGTCAAAGCTGCCCCACTCAGCAGTTCTTGCCCCGATTGCTTGAGACTGATGGAAGTGGGCTTGTGTGCATAGCGCACTCGGATCAGGGTTGGCACGTTATCGTTTTGAGCCGCAGGCTTTTGGAGAGGAGGAAAACCGCGCATTAGTTGCAATAGCTCGATTAGAAGCGGCCTGCCGTCAACCTCTGTCACGACACGCAAGGGTCTAGGGGCTTAAGCGTCGAAAACAAATCTTTATGAAAATATGGAGGTATTTGCAGTGGAGCTTCCTCACGAGTTACTATCGACCCTTGAGCTGATGTCGGATCCATCGCGGATTCCGGCGGCAGTCGAGGACTGCATAGACTTTTACGATGTCCTGATTCACTAAGTAGTAAAAGCCATGAGGGAAACGCGGCGAAGGGCAAAAGTAAAAACCGTGGCGTTTACGATGAACTCCACCGGAGACGGCTAGCCCCATGATTTCGGGTCGAATCACGGCTAAAAAATAACCACCAGCCCCGAGCTCTTGATCCTCATAAAACCAATAGATGTCGATCAGATCACGCTCGGCACTGTCTTCGATCTCAACGACCATGGGCGATTTGTTTTTCAATTCGACTGAAAGTGTCATCCACACTACGCCAGACGGCTTCGCCTCGTGCTTCACGATCTAGGCGCTCCTGCAGAACTGTCGCATGCCATTCAGGCGAGCGCTGTTCCTCAGAATCGGTTTGCGAAGAGATGCTATCCCAAAGAGTTTGAAATAAATCCCACTTCTGTTTTCCGGAGAGGCGTTCCAACGGGATCTCAATGGGTGTATCAGCAGTAAAATTCATGAGTAAATGATAGCAAATGAAGGCCGCTTGGCAATGAATCGTCACGGATTTTACAAGAAAGCTCTGCGGTTTCCAGATGAATACTGCAGGCTAGAAAGCCTACGCCACTCTTGCCTGTCTTTAAAAGAGCGCCTAGCTTTCAGCTACATGAACCTGCCCATCCGTCCGCGTCGCAACCGCCAATCTCCAGCTATCCGTGATCTCGTGCGGGAAACTAGCCTGACGCCAGGGCATCTCATCTATCCGCTCTTCATTCAGGAAGGTGATGAAAACACTCCCATCTCCGCCATGCCAGGCTGCCAGCGCTGGAGCGTGCAGGATTTGGTGAAAGAGGCTGGTGAGGCTCATGCACTGGGCATCCCTGCCGTCGTGCTCTTTCCTCGCATCCCTGATGAACTCAAGACCCGTGGTGCTGAAGCCTGTTACGATGATCAAGGTCTGGTTCCACGCGCAGTCCGTGCCTTAAAACAAGCGCATCCTACACTCACCGTCATCACTGACGTGGCGCTGGATCCTTACAACAGCGACGGCCACGACGGGCTCGTCTCGGATGAAGGACAGATTTTAAATGATGAAACGGTCACCGTTCTCTGCCAGCAGGCTCTGTGTCATGCGCGGGCTGGGGCCGACATCGTCTCGCCCAGTGACATGATGGATGGTCGAGTCGCTGCGTTGCGTGCAGCCCTAGATCAGGCTGGTTACACCTCTGCCTCCATCATGAGCTACACCGCCAAGTATGCCAGCGCCTACTATGGCCCGTTTCGCGGGGCGCTCGATTCTGCTCCGAAAGCAGGGGATAAAAAGACTTATCAGATGGACCCCGCCAATGCCCGAGAAGCCCTGCGTGAAGCCGCTCTGGACGAGGCTGAAGGTGCCGATATCCTCATGGTGAAGCCTGCTGGAGCTTATTTGGATATCATTGCCAAACTGCGCGCTGCGACCACCCTGCCAATTGCTGCTTATCAGGTCAGTGGTGAGTATCTCATGATCAAAGCCGGCGCTGCCACAGGCTGGTTGGACGAAGATAAGATCGCCATGGAGTCCTTGATCGGGATTCGCCGTGCAGGTGCTGACATGATCCTCACCTATTTCGCGAAACAAATTGCTGCCAGCCTGTCACGCTGAACTACGTTTAACCGTAAACACATCTCATGAACCTGTATCCCACACTCGCCTGCCTTAGCTTGCTTTTTGCAGCTCAACTGCACGCCGATCTCGTGCTCGAAGTGCAGATGATCGAGCTCAAGCCCAAGCCTGAAGACGAGACCATTCAGACCGAGTTTGTTTTTCATAATAAAGGCACGAAGCCTGTCAAAGTTCTCTCTATCGACAGCGCCTGCAGTTGCCTCAGTGCCTCCCTGGATAAGGCCGAGTATCAGCCAGGCGAAAAAGGTGTCGGCAAGGCCGACTTCAAAATCTCCAGCTTCATCGGTCGTCATGAAAAATCCGTCCACGTGCAGACCGACGATCCCGCCCAACCCGAGTGGGTCATTCCTTTTGTGATTGAGGTGCCAGAGGTTATCAAGATCGAGCCAAAAACTCTGCAATGGTGGATCGGTGAGGATGGATCCGCCAAAGTCACGCGTGTCACGATGATGGGCACAGAACCCATGCGCATCGTCAATCTCACCTCCACTCGGGAGCGCGTGACCTTTTCCTACAAAGAGATCATCCCCGGCAAAGAATACGAAATCACCGTGAAACCTACCGATACCAGCGAGGTAATGCTGGGTGCTTTAAAGATCGAAACGGACAGCAAGATCCCCAAGTATCAGCGTCAGCTTTCCTTCTTCTCTGTCTATCGTCGGCCAGCCGGCGAGGCCAAGCCTGAGGCAAAACCATGAAGACGGCTCTGTATCAGGCGCTGTTGTTAGTTTTGCTGGCCAGCGCTGCTGGAGCAGCGGCTTTTTGGCTGCATCCGCGTGCCCCAGCTCTCTATCTCGTGGAAGAGCCACTCCAGCCTGATGAGATCACTTTAAAAGATGTCACCCAGCGCTGGAAGGGGGACGTCCTCTGGCTTGATGCGCGACCCAAAGATCAATTCGCCGCAGACCATATTCCAGGGGCTAGGCCGCTGAATGAACAGAGCTTTGATGAGCAACTCTTTGACATGCTCGACCTCCTCCAGACCAACACCAAGCCCATCATCATCTATTGTGGCGGTCAGAAATGTGAGGCTAGCCGCCATGTCCGTGAAAAACTCCTGAACACCATCAGAATCCCCAAAGAGGAATGTCTTGTCCTCAAAGGCGGCTTTCCTGCCTGGCAGAAAGCGCAGTGATTGAGTTCTCTGAAAAGAAATCAGCGGGACTTCGTTTAAGTTCCTCTATGATTTCACGCATCCTTCTTCCCTTCGCCGTTTTCACCTGTGCCGCCTCGCTTCAGGCTGCTGATGAAATGGTCTCCCTCTTTGATGGCAAAACCCTCGCAGGCTGGGAACAGCACAGTGGCACGGCTGAGTATCGCGTGCAGGATGGTGTCATTGTCGGGAAAACTGTCCCCAATACCGGAAACTCCTTCCTTTGCACCGCCAAGAAGTACTCGGATTTCATTCTTGAGCTCGAGTTCAAAGTGGACCCTTCCATGAACTCAGGTGTCCAGTTTCGCAGCAACTACTACACCCAGGAAACGGAGGTCGAGAACGCTGGCAAAAAGAAAAAGTTCCCCGCTGACCGTGTCCACGGGTATCAGTTCGAGATCGACCCAAGCCCCCGCTCATACACTGGTGGTATTTATGACGAAGGACGCCGCGGCTGGCTCTTTGATCTCAAAAATAACGAAGCCGCCCGCAAAGCCTTCAAGCAAGGCGAGTGGAATCAAATCCGCATCGAATGCCGTGGTGATAGTCTTAAAACCTTCATCAATGGCGTCGCAGCTGCCGACATCAAAGATAGCGTGACCGCAGAAGGCGTCATTGCCCTTCAGGTTCACGGCATCGGCAAAAACCAAGCCGCCGTCGGTAAAGAAGTCATGTGGAAAAACATTCGCATTCAGGAACTGAAGTAACCGAAGCTCCATCAGACCAGTTTTCCTGGTTGGCGATTAAGCCTCTTGGGAAACCTCGCATTCTGGCGAATGCTCCTACAGTAGGCTCGTTCGCCAGAACGAGAAGGACGTGGGTGATGCAAGCATCTCGATTGTCTGTTTCGGACTAGCGCCACCAGCTTGGCAGATCCGTGAGCGTGCTTTTCAGGATGATACGGATGGCACGTTTTTCATCTGGAGGAATGTGGGCGTAAGCTGGACTGGGGTTTTGGTCGCGCAGACCTTCAGCCATTTTATAATAAACGCGCTCCTTCAGTTCAGAAGGCAGCTTTTGCCAGGATGCCGTGTAGAGCATGTAGCTGGCGCGGTATTTGAATAGACGGGTTTTGAGGTCGAACTCTTTGAGTGAAGCGCCGTTACTGAGGGGCTTTTGGTTGCGTTGAAAATCCTGGATGAAGCTGGGATCTCCTTCGATGCCCTGGCTAGGCAGTTTGGCCTCGTCGGCAAAGAGGATACACTGCATGAAAGACGCGATTTTCAAAGCCGAGCTGATGCTCGTGTACCAGGTGGGGTAGGATGTCGCTGGTGCGCAGCAGATGGATGTCGATATCCCACATTTTACCGGCTTCGACACTGACTTTTTGCATGCCTTTGGAGGAGCGGGTGACGCCCATGAGATTGGCGTGAGTCTCTTTCAGATGATGATTGCCTGTGAGTACCCAGCCGCCGAATCTGTTCTCCAAGGGGATTTGGTGTCCCTGCTCATCCCGCCGATAGGTTTCTAAGCTGGCGCCGCTGAGCATGGGTAAAATGGACTCGGCAATGAGACCAGGCACGCGCCGGGTGGCATTTCCAGCATGGCAGTTGAAGCACTTTTCTGAGCGTCCAATCAGAGGCGCCGGACCTCCTTGGCGGAGCCGATCAAAGATGTGGAAGATTCCGCCATGGGTCGGGTCCATGCTGATGACCTCCACCTTTCCCCCTGCGACATAGCCGACATAAGTGTCCTCATTGAAATAGAGCGCTCGCGGATTACGAGGATTTATGATTTCGCTCTGAAGTGATGTGGCGGAAAACAGCTGCAGTTGTGAGGAGACGGGGATGTCTAGTTCCCTGAGAATGCTAACCAAAAAGCTTTTGTCGTCTGTGGTATCAAACTTCACCTCACCTGCATTGACTTTGGCTAGTAGGGCGGTGAAGCGATCTGTCGGCTCATGCTGGAGATAGCTATGAGGCGGGGCTTTGAAATCAATGACGATGTCCTTCTGCGGCTCTGCCGCGCGGAGAAGCGGAGTGCAGAGGAAGGGCAGGAGGAGACTGAAACGCATGCTATTTATACGATGGTGATGGAAAGAATGTTCGCGCCGTTTTGAGGATAAAAAAAGGCCGCCATTGCTGGCGGCCTTTAATGGGGAATCGTTGAGGGAGCTTAGATCTGATTGCAGAACTCTTCAAAGCGGTCCATGCCGTCATTGATGACGTCAAGGCCTGTAGCGTAGCTGAAACGCAGGGTGAACTCAGTTCCAAATGCAACACCTGGAACGGCCGCCACTTTACCTTTAGCAAGAAGCTTCTCACAGAAGGCGAGGGACTTCATGCCAAGCTGCTCGATATCGACCAGGAAGTAGAAGGCACCTTTAGGCTCCATGACTTTCAGGCCTTTGATCGCCTGGAGTCTGCTGAGCATGTATTGGCGGCGCACGTCGAACTCGTCGCGCATGTCGGCGACGATCTGCTGGTCACCTTTCAAAGCAGCAATGGCACCGTATTGAGCAAAGGTGGTCGGGTTGCTGGTGGTGTGGCTCTGGATCGTGTCGATAGCGTCAGCGATCTTCTTTGGAGCGGCAGTGTAACCGAGGCGCCAACCGGTCATGGCGTAGG
>JAPLUM010000828.1 GCA_026397605.1 Verrucomicrobiota bacterium
ATTTGCGACCAAGCTGGCGAGTGCCGACTTCAGGAATTCAGTGTAGAGCATGGTAAGGGCGAAAGCCGCTTCCGTGAAAACAAGGTCAAGAAACCAAAGAATGTCGATATCGGGCCACGTGTGCGCCTGGACGACGAGCGCTGCATTATGTGCAGCCGCTGCATCCGCTTCAGCGCTGAGATCGCCGATGATCCCGTTCTAGGCTTCACCGAACGCGGTAGCCACACCACTCTCGCTGTGCATCCCGGCAAGCGCTTGGAAAACAATTACTCACTGAACACGGTGGATATTTGTCCTGTCGGCGCGCTGACCTCCAACGACTTCCGCTTCCAGCAGCGTGTCTGGTTCTTGAGTGAAACCAACAGCGTCTGCACCGGCTGCGCCCGTGGCTGTAACATGGAGATCGGTGCTCGCGGTGATACCATCTTCCGCCAGACCCCACGTGAGAATAACGACGTCAACTCCACCTGGATGTGTGATCAGGGCCGCCTGGACTTCCACTTCGTGAACAGCGAACTCCGCCTCACCGACCCGATGCTCAAGTCATCTGGCAAACATGAGGTCACCAGCTGGAAAAAAGCCATCCAAGCAATCGCTGACGGCGTCGCTGGAGTAAGTGGAGACGAGATCGCCATCATTGCCAGCGCACGCATGACCAATGAAGAACTCTTCTTTGTGAAGCATCTGGCCAAGACCCTCGGCACTGAAAATGTCGATGTCATCCCGCGCACCGGTGGTGCCGACAATTATCTGCGAGCTGACGACCTGAACCCAAACTCAAACGGCGTCCGTCAAATCCTCGGCACGGAACCAGGATCCAAGCTGGCTGGCATCACTGAGCTCATGAGCCGCGGTCGCCTGCGTGTCGTCTTTGCTCTAGGCGAAAACCTCCTCAAATGCGGATTCGAGCGCCGGGATCTGGAAAAAGTCAGCCTTCTCACGACTCTGCACCTATTGGCCAATGCCAGCGCTGAGCTCTCGCATGTGGTTTTACCAGGAAACGCTTACGCTGAAAAACGCGGAAGCATGATCAATGCAACCGGTCGTCTCCAGCGCCTGAATAAGGCCGTAAATGCCCCTGGTAATGCCCGCGACACCTGGGAAATCCTTCGTGATATCATCGTCGCGGTGGGTGGCTCCAATGGCCTGTATAGCGTGGAAGACGTCTTCAAGCGCATCGCCGCAGAAGTGCCCGCGCTGGAAGGCCTCAGCTTTGCCAAGATCGGTGATCTCGGCCTGCCCGTCCTCCAGACCAGCGAGACCATTCCGCTCATCGAGCGCGAAAAAGAACGCAAAGCCAAGGGCATCATCGTTGGCTGATCGCTAAAGCCAATACCGCAACTTCATCCAAGTGGGTTGGCCCATTCACTGAACTAACACACTCTCACGAATGCTTCGGACTCCCGTTATCATTCGGGCTGACTGATTCATCACTTCCCTTCTCCGCGCTTGCGGCAGAAGCAACGGGTTCAGGAACTAGCGACGCGGCTACATCGTCCGCCCGAAAAGTCGGATCACTGAGCATGACGCCTAGAAGCCCGGCAAAGCTCGCGGCGAGTGTGGCTGAAAACGGCTCGAAGAGAACGCCATTCAGGGCTAATAGAGGTGTCAGCAGGCAGATCAAAAAGCTCAACGTCAGGAGATACAGATACTTTTGCCAAATGGCCGGCAACTCCAAGCCCAGCCAGGCACTGGTGAAGGCGGCCAGGGTATAAAAGCTGTATTGCAGCGGCAAAGAGATTTGGATGCCGGCTGCTGGTAAAACCAGATAGCGCGGCAAGCGCTCTGCCAACCACTGCGCGGCCTGAGGAAAGACGCCGAAATGATACAGCGCCAGCATCGGCACACAGATGAGGATGCCAATAAAAAGGACTGTGGTGGTGCGATTACGATTCATGATTGTCTGGAGTGAAGGGGGATTCTGGCTGGCGATAAGAGTTCACCACGAGATTGCTGAGAAAGGCATCCGGCTCCTCCACACTCTCAGGAGTGAGGTGGAAAACCGTCTGACCGGTGCTGCGGGCGACCAGTTGCAGACCAAAGGGGAAGTCTTTAAACAGCCTCGCGCAAAGCATGCCGACACCACGCCCCTCACGCTGAGCGCGCTGTTGCAGAGCCTGTGCTGCCTCAGCCTCAAAGACCAGTGTGATCCCATGATCGGCGCTGAAGCTGGAGGCGAAAGATTGCACTTCATCTTCAGGGGCTGCTTCGGGTTGATTCTTGGCCTGGAGACGGCAGCGCTCCAGCGCCTGAGCGCTATCTCTGACCAGATCACCGTCCACGATCAGCTCCGGAAGACCTAAGCTTGGCAGTTCGAATTTAAAATCCCGCAGCACCTTTTCCCAAGCTGTGACCAGACCACGCGCACCGGTTTTTTCCTCCGCAGCGGCGATGGCAACGGCCCGCAGAGCGTCGTCTTCAAAGATAGCCCGCACGCCATAGGCATAAAACTCGCGCTCGTATTGGCGGATGAGGCTGCCCTCACTGTTCTTCATGATTTGGAAGAGATCATCTGCGGTCAAGGACTCACAAAAAACGCGCACAGGCAGTCGCCCGACGAATTCTGCCTCAAAGCCATAATCAATGAAGTCCTTCGTCCGCGCCTGTCGCAGCAGCTCATCTGAAGCAGGCTTCACTGTCAGAGCTGCTCCAAAACCAATACTGGCCTTGCTCTGACGTTTTTCGATGATTTTCTCCAGTCCCGAAAAAGCGCCACTGACGATGAACAGGATGTTCCGCGTATTCACCACCTCGCGCCCTGTGCGACCTTTGCGGGTATCAAACATCATCTGCATCTGGCTGCGGATATCGTTCGGCGCGTAGAGAGGCACTTCGGTTTCCTCCATCAGCTTCAGCAGAGCCGTCTGCACTCCGCGACCACTCACATCTCTACCGCCGCGCGCTTCGCCGCCAGTGGCTAGTTTATCGATCTCATCGAGATAAATGATGCCATGCTCGGCCAGCTCCACATTGCCATTGGCCTTCGCCACCAGATCACGCACCAGATCATCCACATCACCGCCCACGTAGCCTGTCTCGCTAAATTTCGTCGCGTCTGCCTTCACAAACGGCACGCCGATCAGATCCGCGATGTGTTTGACCAAATAGGTCTTCCCCACGCCTGTCGGCCCTGTGATGATGACGTTTTGCTTGGAAAACTCCAGGGGAGCAGCACCCTTTTGAGAGCGATTCTCTCGCAGCATCTG
>JAPLUM010000178.1 GCA_026397605.1 Verrucomicrobiota bacterium
TAATAACAAATCAATCTCTGGAAGCATCCCAGACAAGTTTACCTCGGGTGCCAAAACCTTTACATTTTTTGGAGGTGCCATCTGTTTGATCCACTGGTCACGGAACCAAAGATGTAAATGATGAAGCCCGCTATGATGAAAACGCGGCTCGGGCCGTTCTCGAACAGGATGAAATTTGATCAAGAAATCATATTCTGGCAATTTCTTGGCGGCCTCAATCACTTTCTCATAGGACCAGAGGCTGAGTAATGGGGAGCTATTCGCGATAACACCCGAGTAATAAGAATCGGCCAATAAAATCTGTTTCCTTCCGGTTTCCGTTCGAGCACGCTCATGCTTTCTGCCTGGGGGAAAACGATGAGACTGCACCCGAGAGGCCTGAAATCCTAACTCGCTTGAAGTTTTCACTGCAATATCCCACTGCCTCGTATCATCACAAAGAGCGTGGTCAGGCTTAAAACACAGCCGCGCATCTATATGACAATCAACCGTATAGACGACTACGGGTATGCCATGATCCTGCGCGGCCAAACCCCACAAAAAATCCTGACGGCCACGCATTGAACCAATCAATAGTTTGGCAGGAGACCATTTTCCTATTTGCACATGGGCCTGCTTAAAAAGAAGCGCATGTCTTGGATAGATCTTTTGACAGGCCCACTGACCGAGATCTTGAAGAATCCAAAATGGTGCCATCGGATCAGATGATGGATTTCTCGTGAGAAAAGCCTGCCACCATAGCCCCCACCACTCTTCGTACTCTGCTTGGAGTTTGAGCAAATCTGATTGATTTGGTTCAGCAAAAGAAGGGGCTCTAACCCAGAGCTTAAGATCATCATCATTTGCAACAGCCGTTTCTAAACGTGCGTCAGCACACCAATTAGAATGCAATTCAGAGACAAGTGGCAGCCTAGCACCTGAAGTTTTTGATTTTTTTTTCTCTCGAAGAACCCAGAAGCGCTGAAACTTTCGCTTCAGCATCCACATTAAAGGCGGCTTTTGACGATCCATAGCCAAAACATCAATTGGCACCCCAAGCATTTCAGCCAATTGTATGAAAGCTTTTTGACTCACCCCAGATCCAAGAGTGACAATGATTTTTTCGAATGGGCCAAACTCGACGACTTTTTTGGCATACTCGAGACAGACTAAATAAGGAACCACAATACGCCATGCATCAATGCTAAGACATGCCGCTCGGAAACGCCTCGATGTCAAAAGAGATGGGATAGAAACCAAATCATCTAAAAAAGAATAAAGTAAATCTTCCGCTCGTTGTTGAAGAGCATCTCCTTCATCCTGCTGCAATAAAGGCGGAATAGTAACAACTCCAGCACACTGATCACGCAATGAAGGTGGTAAGAATGCATCAACTTCGAGAACGACGACCTGACTCCAATGTTTAATTGCCTTATGGGCCCCTTGAACGCCAAAGGAACCATAAATAAGAAGCGTTTTAGCAGACGACGGTGAATGCATTTCAAGGCTGATTCATGGAAAAGAGTGCATTTTTATATCGACCCGCAGGCCGCTCAAGAATCAACTGAAAACCAAGATGGTGAAGGATTTCGCAAAACTCAGACCACTCTCCTTGAAAGCCATGCCACTCGATTAGTAAGGCCTTGGATCTCTGGAGAACATCTGCCCAATCACGCACTAAATGCTCTTCACCACCCTCGATATCACATTTAATTAAGTCTAATCCAGCAGGAAAATGCTGTGCTGCCAAGGCGGCCAAATCGATACAGTTAACTTCAATTTGCTGAGCATGTTTCGTGCGGTTAATTGCAGAAGACTCCGCGGATGCGGGGGAGATAAAAAACGACGCTAAACTCTCCCCACGTCTTCCGATCAGGCCGACCACATAGCTGATATCGGCATATTTAGCACAGAAGCTCAGTAAGGATTGGGCGCGCTTAACAGCAGCCTCATTGGCGTCCACAAGCACCATCTTAGGCATCGTCTTATTTGGCTTTAGAAGAGCGCGATTCATCATCAGCGCGCCAAAGTAACCGCTATTGCATCCGAGATCCAAAACAGTCAGAGGCTGGGGTATCAAATCTAAAAAATCATCATATTCCTGCTGAATGAAAATTTCCTGAAAAGTCGCCATCTCATTTCGATCAGCCACTGGTACAGTTATACCAGAGCGTAGTTTAAACTGCATGTCAGACGAAGCAAAAAAACGCCACATTAACGATTTGGCGAGTCGGCGGTAGCTAAAGTTGATTTTCATGGTGGTGCTTTCGCCAGTGAGTCATTGATATCAAGATTCAGCAAGCTCGAGTGTGCCTTTCAGAGAAATGGTTATGTTTAAAGATTTAAGGATGACGAATGCGCAATTCGTTTAATTGGGAGAGGCTTATTTGCAGAAAGAGCAATTGCAACAATTGTTCGGCATGGTGACGCCGGCCTGTGCGGTAAAGACTAAGTAACTCGGCAGAAGCGGTGGTGACTATCTGGCCTTGGCTTAAATCTTGAAGGAGTTTGGGCATGGGGTCGAGTCGCGAGACCAAGTCCGATTCTAACCATGTGTTTAGCGGAGGGTTAAAACCTTTTTTCTTGGCTTCAAAAAGATGCAATGACTCCAGTTTTGGCATTGCCGATTTAAAGAGCAGCTTAGCTGGATGGGTGAATCGCTGAGAGTCTGGCATCCTTGAGACTAGCGAGACCCATTCATGATCTAACAGCGGCGCGCGGAGCTCCAAGCCGTGGGCCATGGTGCAAAGATCGCCTTTTCTCAGGATGTATTCCGGCAAATAATTGAGGCGATCAATCTCTAAAAGCGCCTTGAGTGGATGGGCGCTGTCCAGTGTCTCTAGACCACGCCAGTGTACAGCTTGATATTGTTTAAGGTATGGCTGCAATGCAGCGCGCTGAGAAGGTGTGAAACCTGAAAAACGTAGACTGTAAGCGTGACGCCAGTCCATACGGGCTTCATCGAGCAACTTGCTGAGCTTACCGCCGCTGATTTGTCCGCTCTTTGGTCGGCTCTGCGCTCCTGGAAGCCAGCGCCGCCATGAGTTGCGTTGATGCTTGGCGAAGCGTTTGTAACCTGCGAGCATTTCATCACCGCCGTCTCCGCCGAGAACTACTTTAACATGTTGAGTTGTGACTCGCGAAAGATACCAGGTCTGTAGGCT
>JAPLUM010000854.1 GCA_026397605.1 Verrucomicrobiota bacterium
CACCGGCGATAAGATCCGCACGGACCTTCAAAAACTCAAAACCGAGATCAAAGCCACCCTCATCAAAGACTGGCTTTCCAAACTTCAAACGGCCTCTGAACAACCAAGAACGAAGAACCAAGAACAAGGAACTTCCGTTTTCACCTTCCACGGCCTTCCGCATTCGAACCCCGGCGAATTCTCCCTCACCGAAAACAGCCTCCGCATCCACCCCCGCGGCTACATTTCAAATCTCATCAGCCAAAAAGACCGCGCCGTCCTCTTCACCGATCGCTTTAAGAATCCCGGTGGCACCCTCTGGTTCCGCGTTGCTGGAAACGGCGGCGTCAAAGCCAAATACGTCGTGCAAAACTACCCACGCACAGGCACCATCCACAAGGCTATCGAACTCAAAGACACCAAGGATGAATTGCTTTTGTGGCGTAGCCTCGACCTCGATTTCTGGAAGGACGACGAGATCTTCCTCCAAGTCACTACTGCCGCCGACATGCCCGCGGAATACAAAGCCGACGCCCCATCCTGGTTCGCCCTCACCGACGCCGTCATCACAAAAGACAAAACGCCCCCTGTTGTAGCGCGGAATTCCGATTCCGCGACGCCCCGTCAACTCATCACTGCCTGGCAATCCAACAGCCTCACAGACTCCGAAGCCGAAGCCCTCGACGCCCTCATCCAATCCAAAAAACTCCCCACCCATTACATCACTCCATTACTCCGCCGCTACCGCGACCTCGAAGCCAAGCTCCCGCTTCCCACTCGCGTCCCCGGCGTCATCGAAGCCGACGCCAAAGACGCTGCGCTCTTCGTCCGAGGCGATCACAAACAACCTGCCGAGATCATCCCACGCCGATTCCTCGACGCCCTCGATCCCACGCCCTTCAACACCTCCGGCAGCGGTCGCCTCGAACTTGCTGAGCGCATGGCGGACATGAAGCACAACCCGCTTACTGCACGCGTCATCGTGAACCGTCTTTGGCATCACATCTTCGGTCGCGGCATCGTCGCCACGACCGATAATTTCGGCAAGCTCGGCGATCTGCCCACACACCCGGAGTTGCTCGACTTCCTCGCCCAGCGCTTCATCGACAGCGGCGGCAGCATCAAAGAAATGGTGAAGCTCATGGTGTCATCAAAGGCCTTTCAGAGAAGCGCTCAG
Source organism: Verrucomicrobiota bacterium (assembly GCA_026397605.1). Classification (GTDB taxonomy): domain Bacteria; phylum Verrucomicrobiota; class Verrucomicrobiia; order Verrucomicrobiales; family Verrucomicrobiaceae; genus Prosthecobacter. Next base: position 1,157 of record JAPLUM010000854.1, read on the forward strand.
TCCTCAGAATTCAGCACTCAAAAAGACCCAGAGAACAAACTCCTCAGCCATTGGAGCATGCGTCGCCTCGAAGCCGAGGCCATTCGTGATTCCATCGTCACGCTGTCCGGCAAGCTCGACACGACGCTCTACGGCGAATCCGTCGGCAGCGGCGATCCACGACGCAGCATCTACGTCAAAGTCATCCGCAACGCCCTCGACCCGTTTCTCACCACCTTTGACTTGCCCGTCCCTTTTAGCGCCCGTGGCAAGCGCGACACCACCAACGTCCCAGCGCAATCCCTCACGCTTCTCAACGACAGCAAAGTCATCGACTGGTCACGCAACTGGGCAACCTACGTCGTCCATGATGCCAAAGATCGCACGGACGACCTGCGTGTTCGTCAAATGTTCCGCCAAGCCTACTCCCGCGATGCCAGCGACGACGAAGTGAAGCAAAGCCTCGCCTACCTCTCCACCCTTCAGCAGGAAAGCAGCGAGCAAGCCCGCGAACTCGCCAAGAAGGAAGAAAAAATCTCCGCATTGAACCGCCAGATCACGGCGATTCTCGATCCTGCACGCACGAAGCTCCAAGCCGAACGCAAACTCCCCGTCGCGCCCACCGACCTGCCTGAAGCTCTCACCGAATGGACCTTCGACAAGGATTTGAGCGATACCAAGGGGCGTATGAATCTCGAACTCGTTGGTGCAGCCCGCATCGAAAACGGCGCCCTCATCCTCGATGGCAAATCCATGGCCAAATCCGGCTCCTTGCCGAAAAAACTCACCGCCAAGACCCTCGAAGCCTGGGTCATGCTCGACAACCTCACCCAGCAAGGCGGCGGCGTCCTCACCGTGCAGGAAAAAAACGGCGGCATCTTCGACTCCCTTGTCTTCGGCGAAAAACAAGCCGCCCACTGGGTCGCCGGAAGCGACCACTTCAATCGCAGCGAACTCTTCGAAGGCCCCGCCGAAACCGAAGCCGCCACACGCCCTGTTCACATCGCCGTCGTCTATCAACCCGACGGCACCATCAGCGGCTACCGCGATGGCAAACCCTACGGCATCACCTACCGCAAAGCCCCCGCTGCAGTCTTTGAAACCGACACCAGCCAAGTCCTCCTCGGCTGCCGCCACGGCTCTCCTACTGGAAACAAAGGCCTCGCCGCCCGCATCTTCCGCGCCCGCCTCTACGACCGCGCTTTGACGCCCGAAGAGGTCGCCAAGACCGCCCGCATCGAATCCAGCACCATCACCGAAGCCGACATCCTCGCCACACTCACCAACGACCAGCGCACTCAACTCACACGCCTTCAATCTCAGCGTGATCTACTCTCCAAGACACTCGAATCCACCCGCAGTTCCGCATCCGGCACTGATCCTGTGCTTCAAGCCTGGGCTAGCCTCGCTCAATCACTGATCAACCTGAAGGAGTTCATATACCTTCGGTAAGTTGAGCGGTTCTCTGTTCTCTGTTCTCTGTTGTCCAAACCTACAACCATGAAAATCGAGCGTTTTGAAGATATCGAAGCTTGGCAGCTCGCGAGAGAACTCTGCAAGGCCGTTTACATGCTTGTGGCATCCAGCGCCTTGGCAAAGGACTTCTCATTAAAGGACCAGATGATTCGTTCCTCTGGATCGATCATGGATAACATTGCTGAAGGTTTCGATGGAGGCACCAATCGCGAGTTCATCCGATTCCTCCAGTATTCGAAACGCTCATGCACGGAACTCCAGAGCCAGTGCTATCGCTGCCTGGATCAGAGCTACTGCACCATTGAGCAGTTTGATGCCCTCTACACACAAACCAACCTCGCTCGAAACAAGATCGGAGCGTTCATCAATTACCTCTCCAAGCACCTCGACCACCGCCCTAGCACATATGAGTCCTAAACTGAGAACTGAGAACCGAGAACCGAGAACTGAGAACTTCTCCCGCCGCCACCTCCTCTCACGCGCTTCCACCGGCTTCGGCATGGCCGCATTGGCCGGGCTGATGCAGGAAGAGTCTCAGGCTGCGCTCGTAAATCGAGCCAAACGTTTCGCGCCGAAGGCACGCAGCGTCATCTTCCTCTACATGAGCGGCGGCGTATCCCATGTCGATTCGTTCGATCACAAACCCATGCTCAAGAAGTTCGAGGGCAAACCAATGCCTGGTGCGGTAAAGAAGACGCAGTTCAACAACAACGGCACCGTTCAGCCATCGCACTGGGATTTTAAACGCTACGGACAGTCGGGACTCGAAGTGAGCGATCTCTTTCCGCAGATCGGCGGCGTGGCGGATGACCTCTGCATGATCCGCAGCATGACCGCGAAGTTCAGCGAGCATGCGCAGGGGAACTATTTCATGCACACTGGCTTTCCCTTTTTGGGTAATCCTAGCGCTGGAGCATGGACCAGCTACGGCCTCGGCACCGAGTCACGCGATCTGCCCGGCTACGTCGTGCTGCAAAGCGGCGGCGCAGCGACACCGCATGGCGGCGTCGGCCTTTTCAGCAATGGCTTCTTGCCTGCACAGCATCAAGCCAGTGTCGTGAAGGCCGATCAGGCCGAAGCGGTCACGAATATCCGCCCGCGCCAGCCGCAGGACATGCAGCGCAAGCAACTCGACTTCATCGGCTCGATGGACAAACGCTTCGCCAGCACCACGCAGCACGACATGCACGTCGAGGCGGCCATTTCGAACTACGAGATGGCTTGGCGCATGCAATCCGCCGTGCCCGACCTCTGCGACATTGCTGGCGAAACCGAAGCAACACGCAAACTCTACGGCCTCGACGATCCCGAGCCGAAAAAAGCCGCTTACGCTCGCCAATGCCTGCTCGCGCGTCGTTTGGTCGAACGTGGCGTGCGCTTCATCGAGCTCAGCACGCTCGCCTACAACGTCGGCGGTGGTAACGGAGCCAATCCTTGGGATCATCACGGTGCCATCAAAGAAGGCCACGGCAAGATGGCCAACCAGATCGACCAGCCGATCGCCGCGATCATCAAAGATCTCAAATCACGCGGCCTGCTCGATAGCACGCTCATCGTCTGGGCTGGCGAATTCGGCCGCACGCCCTTCGCGCAAGGCGGCAACGGTCGCGATCACAACCCCTACGGCTTCACCGTCTGGATGGCTGGCGGCGGTGTCAAAGGCGGTCACGTTTACGGCTCCACCGATGAATTCGGCTACAACGCCATCGAAAATCCATGCACCGTCTATGACATGTGGGCGACGGTGCTCCATCTCATGGGCGTCGATCACGAACAACTCACCTACCGCTTCAGCGGCCGCGATCTGCGGCTCACGGATGTGCATGGGAAGGTGCTGAGGGACATCATTGCGTGATGAATGCTTCGCTCTCACGCCGCCAAATGCTCTCCAACGCCTCCACGGGCTTTGGGATGGCGGCGTTGGCGGGATTGATGCAGGCGGAGACGCCGATGGTGCATCGGGCGAAGCGTTTCGCTCCGAAGGCACGCAGCGTGATCTTTTGTTACATGAGCGGCGGCGTGTCGCACATCGACTCGTTTGATCCGAAGCCGCTGCTCGAGAAATACGCGGGCAAACCGATGCCCGGCGAGGTGAAGAAGACGCAGTTCAACAACAATGGCACCGTCCAGCCCGCGCACTGGGCCTACAAGCGCCACGGCCAGTGCGGCATGCCAGTGAGCGACCTCTTTCCGCACATGGCCACGGTGGCGGACGAGCTGTGCGTGATCCGCAGCATGACGGCGAAGTTCAGCGAGCATGCGCAGGGGAACTTCTTCATGCACAGCGGCTTTCCCTTCGTCGGCTATCCCAGCGCCGGAGCATGGGCCAGCTACGGCCTCGGCACCGAGTCGCGTGATCTTCCGGGCTACATCGTGCTGCAAAGCGGCGGTGCCAGCGTGCCGCATGGCGGCGTCGGCTTGTTCAGCAATGGATACCTTCCAGCCCAGCATCAGGCCTCCATCATCAAGGTCGATGAAGCCGAAGCCGTGAAAAACATCCGCCCGCAGGAGCCTTTCGCCACTCAACGCAAGCGCCTCGACTTCATCAACGCGATGGACCGCCGCTTTGCAGCCACCACGCAGCACGACACGCATGTGGACGCCGCCATCGCGAACTACGAACTCGCCTGGCGCATGCAATCCGCCGTGCCAGAGCTGTGCAACATCTCCGGAGAGTCCGACGCGACTCAAAAACTTTACGGCATCGACCAAACCGGCACCACCACTGCCGCCTACGGCCAGCAGTGCCTGCTTGCGCGTCGTTTAGTCGAGCGTGGCGTGCGTTTCATCGAGCTGAGCTGCCTGCCGCAGAAGATCGGAGCCGGACAAGGCCCCAACCCGTGGGATCAGCACGGCGAGATCAAAAAAGGCCACGGCAACATGGCACGTCAGGTCGATCAGCCCATCGCCGCGCTCGTCAAGGACCTCAAATCACGCGGCCTGCTCGACAGCACCCTCGTCGTCTGGGCAGGCGAGTTCGGCCGCACGCCTTTTGCCCAAGGCACCGATGGCCGCGATCACAACCCCTACGGCTTCACCATCTGGATGGCAGGAGGCGGCATCAAGCCCGGTCACATCTACGGAGCCACCGATGACATCGGCTACCACGCCATCGAGAACGTCACCAGCGTCTATGACATGTGGGCCACCGCGCTGCACCTGATGGGTGTCGATCACGAACAACTCACCTACCGCTTCAGCGGCCGTGATTTGCGGCTTACCGACGTGCATGGAAATGTGCTAAGGGACATCATGGCTTAACTGCGGGTGCTTCGGGCTTAGCGTGTTGTTTGAAAAACTTCACGATGAGTTCAGGCGCTTCTTTGAGGAAGGTATGGTTGCCAGGGTGGATGCAGGTCACGACTGGGTTGCCGCTTTTGGATTCATACTCGGTGCAGAACTTTGAATCACCCCAGGGGTGTCCTGCAGCGCATTGATTCAACTCGCGCAGACTGTCCATGGTCGCTTTTTGCCAGGCGAATTTCACCAAAGGATCGGTCTCTCCCGCGACATGTAGGACAGGCTTCGGCTTGAGTTCGAGCTTTTTGTTACCCAAACTAGCCGATGAGGAAGGAGCCATGGCAGCAAAGAGATCCCCACGAGCAGACCACAAGAGATAAGCTGCCAACCCGGCTTTTTGCCCTCAGGATCCGTCAGCCGTCCGGGAGTGTTCAGGCCCTGCAGGTAAACGGAAATCGCTTCAGGCCAGAGCTTATGATAGCTGAAACTATTGACCGCATTTTTCATATTTCCGCCATGACCATGCCAAGCAAAAACGATTGGCACTGGCTCAGTCAGGGCCTTTTCCGGCACATGAATCATGCCATCCCGTTGAACCCCATCCACCTGCCAGGACAGAATTAAATCACCCACAGGCGCTTTTCGCCCTTCCTCTGCGAGTGTTGCGAAGGTCAAGGAGACAAATAAAGTGATGGAGAGGCTCAGCTTCATGATTGGACTCCCATTAACCATCGATTTGGCTTCATGTTTCAGCGAAAGCCTCATTTACCAAAAATCAGCGATCAGTGAAACATTCTGGATTTGTCTCCTGCGCTGGCGAAAATACGTTCTCTATATAGCCAAGCATGACACCCCCATCTAACTCCACACTTCCTCGAACTCTCATCATCATGGGTGTTTCAGGCTGCGGGAAATCACTTATTGGCAGTCGATTGGCGGAGCGCCTAGGTGGCGTTTTTGAAGACGCAGACGACTTTCACTCGGAGGCCAACAAAAGCAAAATGCGCGCTGGCATTCCGCTGACGGATGAGGATCGCTGGCCATGGTACGCCAGTCTGCGAGCAAGGATTGAAGAAATGCGCCAGAGTGCGCCATTGTATGTTTTAGCCTGCTCGGCCCTGAAGCAAAGCTACCGCGCCAAACTTTTATCCAACGACCCACCAGGGACACTAGCCTTTATTCATCTGAGTGGCAGTCGCGAAGTGATCTTCTCTCGGATGGCTGTCCGAAAAGGTCACTATATGCCAGTCACACTACTGGACAGCCAATTCGCGATTTTTGAAAATTCCCCAGACCTGATTTCCATCTCACTGGACCAAACTCCTGAACAAATTCTGAGCGCGATTCACCAGTCGTTAAGACTCTCCAAAATTTAAAATCGCACAGGAATTCCTACCTCTATTTCATGGAAAATAGGTAATGCTTTCTCGAACCTGTGAGAAAACGTTGTTGCCAGAGTTCGGGCAACCGCTAGAATTAGTGTCCTTTTTCCGGTACAACCAACCAACCGATAATAGCTCCTGTGACTCCAACCTTCCTCCTCTCTCAAGGTATTCAAACTTCCATGGTCCTCGCGGTCGTGGGACTCGCCTTTGCCATTCTCCTGATTCGACAAATCCTCGCTGCCTCTCCTGGTAATGATAAAATGGCTCTGATTGGCGATGCTATTCAGCAAGGTGCTAAAGCCTACATGAGTCGGCAGATTCGTGCGGTGAGCATGATTGCTGTGATTGTTTTTGCCATTGTTTGGTACGCACGCGGTGGGGCTGCTAGCGCTTGTTTTGTGGTCGGTGCCGTTTGCTCCATGATCGCAGGCTACATCGGCATGATGGTTGCAGTTCGCGCCAATGTAAGAACTGCATGGGCCGCTAGCGTAGGTGCTCATCCTGCTCTGAAAATCGCTTTTAATGGTGGTGCTGTTACTGGGCTTCTCGTTGTCGCTCTAGGCCTGCTTTCGGTGGGTATCTTTTATCTTGTCATGGAAAAGATGGGCGGCGTAAAGGCTGCCATCGACTCCCTGATTGGCCTTGCTCTTGGTAGTTCCTTGATCTCAGTTTTTGCTCGTCTTGGCGGCGGCATTTATACCAAGGCTGCTGACGTGGGAGCCGATCTGGTCGGTAAAATTGAGCAGAATCTCAACGAAGATGATCCGCGGAATCCAGCAACCATCGCCGATAATGTAGGCGACAATGTGGGCGACTGCGCAGGTATGGCGGCTGACGTTTTTGAAACCTACGCTGTAAGCCTGATCGGCGCGATGCTTGTCGGCCATCTGACAGGGCCTGAAGGCAATCATGCCGTCATTGTTTATCCTTTTGTTCTTTGTGGACTTTCGATTATTGCCTCCCTCCTTGGCATTGGCTGGGTGAACTTTGTGAAGCAAAAAGCCACAGCATCCCTTGTGAGTGGCGTGGCCGTGTCTGGTATCGTCTCAGCGATTCTCTTCAAGTGGGCAACAGGGGCCATCTTCCCTGAAGCTGTCGTTATGGCGGGCAAGACGATCACTCCAAGCAATCTCTTCTATTGCGCCATTATCGGCATTGTTCTCACTTTTGTGGTGGTTTGGATCACCAACTACTTCACCAGCACAGCTCACGCTCCCGTGCGCCGCATCGCCAAGGCATCTGAAACTGGCCATGCCACTAACATCATTGCCGGCATCAGTGTCGGACATCATGCAACCCTGCTTCCAGTGCTAGCCATTGCAGGTTCTATCTGGGTCTGTTGGGACCTTGGTGGTCTTTACGGGATTGCAACAGCCGTCGTCTCCATGCTCAGCCTTAGTGGCATTATTATCTCCCTTGACGCCTTTGGGCCGATCACAGACAACGCTGGCGGTATCGCCGTGATGTCTGGTCTGCCTGAAGAAGTGCGTAAAATCACGGATGAGCTGGATGCCGTCGGCAACACAATGAAGGCAGTGACCAAGGGCTACGCAATCGCCTCTGCTGGACTTGCTGCCATGGTGCTCTTTGGTTCATATGTCGAAGAGTTGAAAGCCTTCCTGCACCTGAAAACGATTGCCTTTGATCTCATGGACCCACGGGTCATCATTGGCATGTTCATTGGTGGCTTACTTCCTTACCTGTTTACGGCTTTTGGTATGGATGCTGTCGGAAGTGCGGCTGGTGCCGTCGTCCGTGAAGTGCGCAGGCAGATCGCGGCAAAGCCAGGCATCCTCACCGGTCAAGACACTCCTGACTATGGTCAGTGTGTGGACATCGTCACTAAAGCAGCGCTGCAACAAATGATTGTTCCAGCACTTCTTCCGATCGTTTTTGTCGTCGGAATCGCCTTTTTGGGTAAGGAAGCCTTGGGCGGCCTGCTCATTGGCACGATTATCACCGGATTATTCGTGGGCATTGCCATGACTAGTGCAGGTGGAGCCTGGGATAACGCCAAGAAGTATGTTGAAGAAGGCAATCATGGCGGCAAAGGCAGCTTTGCCCATGCTGCAGCGGTCACTGGAGACACTGTAGGAGATCCCTACAAAGACACTTCTGGCCCTGCGGTAAACCCGATGATCAAGGTCGTGAACATTTTGGCGATCCTGGTGATCCCGTTGTTCTTCAAATAAGGCCTTTAGAAAGATTTTCAGGCTCAGCGCCAGCTTGATTGCGCTCACACCGCCATTCGTGACGGTGTGATTTCACCCAATCGGTCAGAGCGCGCTCAAAACCGACATCCTTCCCTTCTTTTTCACTCACAAACCATTTG
>JAPLUM010000855.1 GCA_026397605.1 Verrucomicrobiota bacterium
GCTGCCGAAGAACATGCTCACCAAGGACACCGAGTATCTCATTAACCCGACCGGCAAGTTCGTCGTCGGTGGTCCTCAGGGCGACAGCGGCCTCACCGGTCGCAAAATCATCGTCGATAGCTACGGCGGCATGGGCCGTCACGGCGGCGGTGCGTTCTCCGGCAAGGACCCCTCGAAAGTGGACCGCAGCGCCGCCTACATGGGCCGCTGGGTTGCTAAGAACGTCGTCGCCGCAGGCCTCGCCTCCAAGTGCGAAGTGCAGTTCGCCTACGCCATCGGTCACCCACTTCCAGTGAGCGTGCACATCGACACCTTTGGCACCGGCACCATCGACGACGGCAAGATCCTCGACGCCGTATTAAAAGTCTTCTCCTTCAAACCAGCCGACATCGTCAAGCAGCTCAACCTGCTCCGCCCGATCTACTCGAAGACCACCAACTACGGTCACTTTGGTAAGATCGACGACGCCGACATCACCTGGGAACTCACCAACAAAGCTGAAGCCCTCAAAAAGGCCGTCAAGTAATGTGACCCCAGTTGCACCGCAACTGACCCCAATCATTCAAGCCGCGCAGATTCGTCTGCGCGGCTTTTTAGTTTAGGCTAGACCAGAATCCGTTCACAAAAGTGACGTTGATAACCGCAAGTCGGATACATAGCTTGGCAAATCACACCACCTTGCGGAGGACGCGTTTCGGCTTCTCGGGAGCCAAGGTCATCTGCGGCGTGACCTTGATGCCCATGCGCTTCTAGTAGTCGAGCATCTTCTCCGTGGCCACGCGGCTGGCTTCGAGAACAATCTTCGACATCTCTGACATCTCAAGCGCAGGCGCTTCTTGGAGACTATTGGAGTTACGCATGATGTGAAGTTGGTCGAGTGTGTGCGTTTTGCTGTCGGCAATTTGTGCTGCCGGTGGCGTCTGATTCCCCCACAGACCCCATTCATCTGCAAGAGGCAGGTAATCCTCCAGGAAATGCTGGCGGCTACGGTCATATCGGCGACGCACATCGTCCTCAGGAACATGATGACCACCCACTCGCACCCGCAGGGCCACACGTGCGACTGCCTGTGTGGCGGAGCCGATGACGATGTAATGCAGCTGGATGCGAGCGCGGACACTCCTGTCCGCCATCGTCGTCAAAACTGACGGTGAAGCCGTGAGGGTTTCAAAGAAGCGGGCAGGAGTGCCCATATGACAAATCAGGTGCCATTTTCCACCTCCGAGATCCTTGAAGGATGGACGTGCTTCGCGTTCGCATTCCATGTTCAGCGCCCTAACATGTCCTACCCTTCATGCCTGCCTCCACGTCCCTGCCCATCTGGAAAATCCACGCTGACATCCTGCGCACGTTGCGTGATTATAATCGCCTAGTGCTCGTGGCGCCGACGGGTTCAGGAAAGACGACGCAGGTGCCGCAGATGTTGCTGGATGCGGGGATCGCGGGTGAAAAGATGATCGTGGTGCTGCAACCTCGGCGGGTGGCGGCGCGCACGGTGGCGACGCGGGTGGCTTGGGAGAGGGAGGGGAAGCTCGGGGCGGAGGTGGGGTATCAGATTCGGTTTGATGATCACACGAGCGTGGGGACTCGCATTTGTTTTGTCACGGAGGGCATTCTGCTGCGCTGGCTTCAGGATGATCGCTCTCTGTCGAAGGTCGGCGCGGTGGTGTTCGATGAGTTTCATGAGCGAAACCTGCTCAGCGATGTGGCGCTGGCCTTGGTGAAGCACCTTCAGCAGACCCAGCGGCCAGATTTGGCGATGGTGGTGATGTCGGCCACGCTCGATGCGGAGCCGGTGGCGGCGTATTTGGATCAATGCCCGATCCTCATCTCCGAAGGGCAAAGTTTTCCCGTCGAGGTCGGCTATCTCTCGATGCCGGATCAGCGCCCGATCACCGTGCAGGCCGCGGACGCCGTCGAGCGCATCATCCATGACGAAGACCCCGGCGACATCCTCGTCTTCATGCCAGGACGTGGCGAAATCCAGGGCACGCTCGATGCTCTGCGCGGTCTGAGAACGCGGGAACGCGTCGCCTGCATCCCGCTGCATGGCGAACTCGAACCGCAGGAGCAAGACCGCGCCTTTGCGCCGAACTCGCTGCGCAAAGTGATCGTCGCCACCAACGTCGCCGAGACCAGCATCACCATCGACGGCATTCGCCATGTCGTGGACAGCGGCATCGCTCGCGTGGCTCGTTACGATGCCGAACGCGGCATCGGCACGCTCTTGCTGGAGCCCATCAGCCGTGCCAGTGCGGATCAGCGCAAAGGCCGCGCAGGACGAACGGCGCCGGGCACGTGTCATCGACTCTGGACCGTGATCAGCCACAAGGACCGCGAGGAGCGCAACACGCCAGAGATTCAGCGCAGCGACCTCGCGGAGGTCGTGCTGCTGCTGCACTCGCTTGGCATCCGCGAGGCCGCCAGCTTTGACTGGCTCGACAAACCCGACTGGCAGGCCGCCGAGCGAGCCGAGCGCCTGCTCACCATGCTCGGGGCTTTGCTCGATGCGGATCTCACGCCCATCGGTCGCCAGATGCTGCGCCTGCCGATGCATCCCCGATACTCACGCATGTTGATCGAGGCCAGTCAACGCGGCTGCGTGCCCGATGCTGCCTTGTGCGCTGCTTTGGTCAGTGGTCGCGATTTGCTCGCGCGACTGGATCGTGACGATGCACAAACTAAAGCCGCGCGCGAGTTGTTCGAAGAAAGTGCTGACTCCGACTTCATCACGTTGATGCGAGCCTACGACTTCGCCAAAGAGAACGGCTTCAGCTTTGAGCGTTGCCGAAGTTACGGCATCAATGCGCAAGTCGCACGACAGGTGGAGCAGACATTTCAGCAAATCATGCACGCGGCGAAGCAGTCGCTGACGGGTCATGATGCCAAGCCGACCTCAAGCGACGCCCTCCTGCGATGCCTCATGGCCGGATTTGTCGATCAACTGGCTAAACGCCGCACTCCCGGCAAGCCCGAGTGCGATCTCACCGATCAACGCCAAGGCCAGCTCGTGCGTGAAAGCGTGGTAACCGACGCCGCCTACTTCGTCGCTGCCAATCTACGCGAAACACCATCACGCCAGACTCTCCTGAGCCTCGCCACCGCCGTGCAGCCCGCGTGGATCGCCGAGATGTTCCCGCAGCATCTCAGCACCACCCTCGAGCATCTCTTCGATGCCCAAAACAAGCGCGTCGCCGCCATGCGGCTCGTGCGCTATCGCGATCTCGTCATCGAACAAAAAGCCCAGCAGCGCGATCTCGATCCTGTCGCCAGCGGACGCTGCCTCGCCGAAGCCCACCGCGCCGGAGCCTTCGATCTGCCGGGCATGGATCACCGACTGAAGCAATTCATCGCCCGCGTGAACCTCGTTGCTGCAACCTTGCCCGAGCTGGAGTTCGCCCCCTTCGACGAAGCCGCCATCACCACCGGCCTCGCCCGAGCCTTCACCGGCCTCACCCTTGCTAAAGAAGCCCAAGCCGCGCCCCTTTTGCCCGCCTTCTATCAGTATCTCGACAAAGGCCAAGTCAGTTGGCTCGATGAATCAGCGCCCCTCACCATCCCTTGGTCCGGCGGAGGCTCCATCAAGCTCAGCTACGTCAACGACACGCCCGAAGCCCAAGTGAAGCTTCAGGAATGCTTCGCACTCACAGAGCATCCGACGCTCTGCGAAGGTAGGCTGCCTGTGCAACTCCAGATTTGCACGCCTGATGGCAAACGCCTGGCCATCACGAGTGATTGGCCGAACTTCGTTGCTCGTGAATGGCCGAAGCACCGGCAGGCAGTGGCGAAGAAGTTTCCGAGTGTGATGTGGCGGTAGAGTCTTCTTCGTTCGCGAGCAAGTCCACTTTGGCATGGAATCTGGTTACATTTCATGTTTAGCCTCGGCGTTCTGTTTTCTCCTTCCATGCGATTCGTTGTCAGATTCCTTGCAGTCCTCACCTCAGCACTTGTCGTCTCATGGACGACCGGAGCGCTCTTCTTTGATGGCCCCTCGCTGATACTCGTCGGCCTTCAGTTCTTGGTTATACTGGCGGTGTTCTTTTTCGTTCGTGGATGCAAGCGAAAGCTCAGCTTGGTGTGCCTTTGGTTCGTAATGGTGCTCGCGTGGTGGCTGATGTTGGAGCCTCGCAGTGACCGCAATTGGCAGCCCGACGTGGCGCAGACGGCTTGGGCTGAGGTCCATGGGGATGACGTCACTTTGCACAACGTCCGCAACTTCGACTACCGCACTGCGACCGACTTCACGCCGCACTGGGAGACTCGCACTGTGCATCTCTCGCAAATCACCGCCATTGATGTCGCGGTTTGCTACTGGGGCTCAGAATGCATCGCCCATCCGATAGCGAGCTTTCAGTTTGCCGATTCGCCGCCGGTTTGTTTTTCCATCGAGACGCGCAAGGAAGTAGGAGAGAGCTATTCGGCGCTGCGCGGGTTCTTTCGTCAGTATGAGCTGATCTATGTGGTGGTCGATGAACGCGATGCCATCCGGCTCCGTACGAACGTGAGGACAGGTGAAGAGGTGTATCTCTACCGGCTGAAGACCCCGCCAGACCGGGCCCGTGGGCACTTCCTTGATTACATCGCTGCGCTGAATGAACTGCATGACCAGCCGCGCTGGTATAACGCTGCCACGGCTAACTGCACCACCAGTATTCGCAGCCAGCAAGTCAGTGACAAGCGCGATCCCTGGGACTGGCGCATCCTCATCAATGGCAAAATCGATGAACTGCTGTTTGAGCGTGGCGACCTCAAGACGGACGGTGTCAGCTTTCCTGAACTGAAGGCCAAATCCTTGATCAACGAAGCAGCGAACGCTGCCGGGAATGAGCCCGATTTCTCCAAACTCCTACGCTTCCCGCGTCCTGGATTTTCGTCGCTTCCTGCGTCGTCCTAGGCCGCAGGTCGGTTCAAGCTTGATCATCATGAGGCCGCTGACTTTCTTCGGACAGCTCTAGGGACACGTAACGCCGCGTTTCAGTTATGCCTCGGTAGAATCACACCGTCTTGCGACGGACGCGCTTTGGCTTCTCGGGAGCCAAGGTCATCTGCGGCGTGACCTTGATGCCCATGCGCTTGTAGTAGTCGAGCATCTTCTCGGTGGCCACACGGCCAGCTTCGAGCACGATCTTCGACATCTCCGACATTTCTCGGGGAGTCGCTTCTTGAAGGCTGTTGGAAGTGAGCATGGCGTGGAGTTGGTCGAGCGTGTGAGTCTTACTGTCGGCGATCTGCTTTGGCGGAGGTGATTGATTGTCCCACAGGCCCCACTCATCGGCAAGGGGCAGATAGTCCTCCAGGAAATGTTTGCGGCTGCGGTCAAATCGGCGGCGCACATCGTTCTCAGGCACATGATGACCGCCCAGCCTCACACGCAGGGCCACACGAGCGACGGCCTGCGTGGCAGAACCAATCACGATGTAGTGGAGCAGGATGCGATATCCTTGCGCTTTTGCTTCGCGAATCAGGGCGACTTGGGCTCTGCCACTGAGAGTGCTTTCCAGCGCAAAACTGGTCTTTGCCGCAATCAGGGAACGCGCCTCCTCTAGCACCAGTCGTCCAGCCTTGAACGCAGTGAGCGTGGGATCGAGTGGCGAGAGTCCGCGCGCAATCTCGTCTGCATTCAAAAACCGCATCAAGCCCAGCCTCGGCAGCAGTTCGCGTGCGAGCGTGGTCTTTCCTGCACCATTGCAGCAACCGAGAATGCATAGGGTAGGGTTCATAGAGTGAATCAGTAAGGCACCACCGTCAGCCCCGGAACGCGGCGAAACTCCTCCACGTTGTTGGTGACTATTCCCATGTCATGCACCAGCGCAGTCGCTGCAATCCACATGTCGTTGGCTCCGATTAATTGTCCTTTGGCGGCAAGCGCCCGATAGATCTCGCCATTCTGCCAGGAGACATCGCTGGACCAGGGCAGAATCGGGTAAGGGCGGCATAGGCGCTCCCAGTCGCGTTTCGGGCTCGCGGATTGGCCACAAGCCAGCTCCCCAGCCACGGTGAAGGTGATGTAAAAGTTCTCCTTCGACCTGCTGGCAAAGAAGCGATCAATCATGGTCGTGACACCGCGTTTGGCTTCACGCTCGGCCACGATGATGAAGTTTGTGTCGAGGATCAGGCCCATGGATCATCAGGAATGGGGTCATGTTTGGCCGCCTCTTCCACCGCGTCCAAATACTTGTCACTGCTGCCACTGCCGCCGTTGCGGAAATAGTTGAGCAAGGATTCTCCGGTCGCCGGAGCATCCACCCAGACGGCACGGCGCACCACCTCCGTGAAGGACTCGCCTCCACGCTTGGCATGCCGAAGCTTCTCGTAGGCATCGAGTTCCAAGGTGATTGTCTTTGTGGCCATGCATGAAAAATACACGAAATGCTAGAAACGCCAACCGGAACATTGAGTCTCTGAGCGTGATGTGGCGCTGAGGGATTGCTTTTTGACGCCTGATTGATGGTAAAAGATTCGGGGTAAAAGATGACAGAGATCAGAGGTCTTATTTTTTACCGACGGAGGGCAGCTTTGGCACATCGGCGGCAAAGGTGGAGACGGTGGAGACGGTGGAGACGGTGGAGACGGTGGAGACGGTGACGAGAAGGAGGGGAGCGAGGAGGCGGAGGTTCAGGGAGTTTGGGGAACGGACGCGGTGCTACCTGTCATTCAGCCAAGGCCCCCAAAGACCATTCTTGCAGGGAAGGTGCAGGGCGTCGAAGCTGCGCGTGGAAGGTAAGGAGATGAGAATGAGGCGGCAGTGGTGTCAATGGATTGCAGCCGCCCCATATTGGTTTCAAGATTTCGGGCGTGGTGTTGGTTGTAGCAACCAGTTTGGTTGTGCCTCTGGGAATATGCTATTGAAGAACTGTTGCACCAACGCAGCGTCGTTTTTGGATAACCGCTTAAACCATTGTGCGCATTCTGTGCGTCGCGAATCAAACTGCGAAGCTCTTGTAGTCTGGAAGTCGATGATTCGTCCCAGTAACTCACAGGCATAATCCGAATGATCTCCTTCAATGTATGATTTGTTGCCTGTCAGAAGTGATTCAAGTATCGCAAGCCATACTGAAGTCGGGATGTCACGAGTGCAAAGCACATCAACATAGTCGTAGCCATCGTAAATCAGAATGCCATCTTCGGAATCGAAGACCTTAATCAGATGCTTCCAAAACGACTCAATATCGATGGCCCAAAGATCTGCCAAGTAGTCGCCGATGTAGTCCTCTTGAAAGCGTCGAACGTTCACAGTTCGGGCAATCTCATTCGGCGTGAGTGCACTCAATAATTTGCGAGCTTTAGCCAATGAGAGGTCCCGCAGGAAGTGGTGCCTTTCTTCCGTCCAAAGAAGCGAATTGAAGCTCTTTTTTAATTCACGAGTTTCGTCATCTAAAGGTAGACTGTCGCGCTTCGTCTCCACTGGTTCGTCAACCAGGGTTTCGGGCTGAACTGAGGCTTTTAACTCTCGAAACACTTGAATCAGGACGTTGTTCTCGGGACGGCTAAACCACTTCCGCAAAGCCACCCAGGTGCGAGTGGCAAGTCCACCAATGGCAAGCCATTTTGCCTCCATCAAATTTACTGCATCGCCGAAGGCAGCTAGCAACACTAATGCAGTCGCTTCGGCTCCCTCTGACACATACTTGAAAACTTCCTTTTTTTGACGCTGTAACTGTTTCGCGAGGTCTGCGTTCAGAGATTTTAACTCCACTTGTCGCTGATTCTCGGTAAGTCCAAGAATTGCCGGGATATAGTGTTTACGCAACGAGCGCCTAAACGTCTTGTTCGCCGTCACAATTTTGTGGAATTCCGCCCCATCGACGTTTCCCAGATAGGCCATTTCATGACTGGCGAACAAGTTGCCGACAGCTTCGACACATGCTCGATTTTCTCGGGACCATGACTCATCATCAGTAAACGGGAACGTCGAAGGGATGGATGCAGAGGATTCGGTGTATGGATGGAGACGCATGCCTTCTTTGTTGGCTATTAGCGCCATCACAAGACCCAACGACGTTGCTGAACGATTATCGCTGGCGCGCAATTGAGCATCAATTGCCAGAGCTTCCTTGCTCCATGTAATCGGATGTGGCAGAACAACTACGACGCCATTATCCACCAGCGGTTGTAGCATTTGAAGACTGCAGGCCACCTCAGCCAACACGCTCCTCTGCGCTGGGGCATCGGTCCATGCGTGGAGCAATCGACTACAGATTACATCCCAAAGAACCACTCGATCTCCAATTAGCATTCCCATCTTGACCAAGCGGTCTAAACTGGATGATATACCAAAACCAACGACTTGAAGCTGCTCCCTCCCAAAGCTCATTGACGCGGAAATCGCCTTCTGGCCGATTTTGCCCTTCACAAGCTCATCAATTTCGTTTCGTAGCAACTCTATCGAGTCAGATGCTATGTGATCCACAACAATCTGGGGCATTCCCTGATTGGTAACAGTGATGTCCAACCTGAGCTTCAACAGATTCAAATATGCATTGGTGAATTGAATAGCTGCATCGCCTTCGTTACCCGCTGATTTTATGGTGCCCATATGAATTTCTTTATGTTAATGGGTCTGCTTTTTGGCTTGGCAATCTGTCTTCCCCGAACTTCACTGTATTGAGTTGTTTCCAAGTTGATTTAGCAATGCTTGATCAACCATACTGTCTGTGAATCTGAGCTTTCAATCTGAGGCTGTGAGTTTGCAAGGTGAGGATTACCGGGTCTCAAGGGCGCTCCATTCGTCGAGCTTCTGCTTCAGCAGTTCCTTGGAGGGCAGGTAGAGCTGATACTCCTTCGCGTGGATGTTGGCGTCTTTGGGCAGGGTGAGTTCGACGACGGTCTTTTTGGCGGATTTGCAGAGGAGGAGGCCGATGGTGGGGTTTTCGTCGGGCAGCTTCACCTCGCGGTCGTAGTAGTTCACATACATCTGCATCTGGCCGAGGTCCTGATGCGTGGCTTTGTCGAGCTTGAGGTCGATGCTGACGTAGCAGCGGAGGAGGCGGTTGTAGAAGACGAGGTCCACGAAGTAGTGGTCCTCATCGAAGGTGAAGCGCTTCTGGCGGGCCTCGAAGAGGAAGCCTTTACCGAGTTCTAGGAGGAAGTGCTCCAGGCGATTGATGATGGCCTGCTCGAGGTCGCTCTCGGAGTAGCTGGTCTGCGCATCCAGGCCGAGGAACTCGAGCACAAGCGGCTCCTTCAGCAAATCCTCCGGCCTGACGATGACCTGGCCTTCTTTGGCGAGCCTGCGGATGCCTGCCTTGTCCCGGCTGAGGGCGAGGCGCTCGTAGAGGCAGGAGGCTTTCTGGCGCTTCAGCTCCGGCACGGACCATACAGCATTCGTAGCCTCAATCTCGTAGAAGCTGCGTTCGTCGGGGTCTTTGATGGTGAGGAGCAGGACGTAGTGCGACCAGCTGATTGTGAAGGGGTTTCCCAATTTCCGAGAAGCCTTCTCGGAAATTGGCAATTGGTCAGTAGCCTGCTGACCTTTTTGGAGTGCCCCAAATTTGCCAGAAGGCTTCTGGCAAATCTCCGCTGGAGCCAATTCCCCAGACAGCGTCTGGGAAATCTTGGTCCCAGATTTTTCAGTCGCCGTCTGAAAAATCTGCTCGCCGAGCAATTTGCCAGAAGGCTTCTGGCAAATTGAGGGAACCTTATGTTGCCACTCGAGAAAGAAGTTCCGCATGGCCTGAAGGTTGGACCGAGAGAACCCTCTCCCAAACTCCTCCGTCAGCTTCGCGGACAGCTCCTTCAACAACTCCGCGCCATACGCCGCCCTTTTCGCGCCTTTTTGTTCGTGCTCGACGATGCGGCGGCCGATTTCAAAGTTGGTCATCACTTGGAAGGTGTCCACGACAGTGGACACGCCACGCCGGGCGCTCTGGATGAGCTGGCGGACTTCGGTGAGGAGGGTAGTGAGGCCGTCCGGCTTCGTTTTGGCCGGGGTGATCGCTTTTTTGGAGACGGACGGCTTTTTCATGGGTCAGGCGGTCGTGTAAACTTCGGCTCCGCTTTCGACGAACTCTTTGCTCTTCTCGGCCATGCCGCGTTGGAGCGCTTCCTCTTCAGAGATGGCTTGTTCGGCGGCGTATTTGCGGACGTCTTCGGTGATCTTCATCGAGCAGAAGTGGGGGCCGCACATGGAGCAGAAGTGGGCGCTTTTGGCTCCGTCCTGCGGCAACGTCTCGTCGTGGTATTCACGGGCGGTGACGGGGTCGAGGCTGAGGTTGAACTGGTCTTCCCAGCGGAACTCGAAGCGGGCTTTGGAGAGGGCGTTGTCGCGGTATTGGGCGCCGGGGTGGCCTTTGGCGAGGTCGGCGGCGTGGGCGGCGAGTTTGTAGGTGATGACGCCGGCTTTGACGTCCTCTTTGTTGGGGAGGCCGAGGTGTTCCTTCGGCGTGACGTCGCAGAGCATGGCGCAGCCATACCAGCCGATCATGGCGGCGCCGATGCCGCTGGTGATGTGGTCGTAGCCGGGGGCGATGTCGGTGGTGAGGGGCCCGAGGGTGTAGGAAGGGGCCTCGTGGCACCCTTCGAGCTGCTTGGCCAGGTTTTCCTCGTTC
>JAPLUM010000900.1 GCA_026397605.1 Verrucomicrobiota bacterium
ACAACGGCAGCGTGCATCCCGACAAAATCAACGGTCGCATGATTGACGGCCACAAGCACACGCTGCTCGAAGGCGGCAGCCGCGTGCCGCTCATCGCGAACTGGAAAGGCACCACGCCCGCAGGCCAGGTCTTGAACGACCTCGTGGATTTCAGCGACTTCTTCGCGACCTTCGCCGAACTGGCCAGCGCCAAGATGCCCGAAGGCGTGACCTTCGACAGCCACAGCTTCGCCCCGCAACTGCGCGGCGAACGCGGCACACCACGCGAGTGGGTCTTCGTGCAACTCGGTGCCGAATGGTATGCCCGCGAGCAAGGCTTCAAGCTCATGCACAACGGCGAACTGTTCGACATGAGCGACGCGCCCTTCGCGCAGAAAGCCGTCCCCGCCGAGTCAGCTAGTGCCGACGCCAAAGCCGCACGTGCGCGCCTGCAAGCCGTGCTCGACAAACTCAGCCCGGCGACCGGCAAGACAGATTCTTCTGCGCCGAAAAAGGGCAAAGGCGGAAAGGGCAAACAGAACGCAAAGACGGAACCGAAATGAAACTCACACTCACATTCCTCACTGCCCTCCTGCTCGTGCCGCTGGCCGAGCTGCACGCCTCATGAATCTCAATGCCCACCGCGCCGGACAACCACGACGCCCACGATTACGCCGAACGCATCCGCGAGCGGCTGCCGAGGCGTTTGCAGGAGTTGCGTGAACGCTGCGGCCTGAGCAAGTATGGGCTGGCTCGTGAGAGTGGTCTCAGTCGGGAATACATTGGCAAGCTGGAACGCGGCGCGGCCAATCCCACGCTGTCTGTGAAAGCTCAACTTAGCCACGGCAGGGGCATGACTTTGACGCCGAAGAATAGGTGCGAGAGTAATGAATGGAGTTATTCTCCTGTGCCTATTCCTTTGTCTCAAAAACCGTCTCAACCATGAAGCATCTTATCCTTTCCCTGCTCCTGCTCGCCAGCATCGCCCACAGTCATGAACCCGCAGCACCCGCGCTCAAAGGCAGTGGAATGAAGGTGCTCGTGTATTCCAACACCGGTTACTATCGCCATCCCGAGACGCCGAAAATCAATCGCTGGCTAGTTCTGCTCGGGCACGAAAACGGCTTCGAGGTGGATGTGACGGAACATTGGAAAGACATGCGTGCCGAGGAACTGAGCCGCTATGACGTGCTCGTGCTGAACAACGCCAACGAACTCGACAAGGTGCTTCCAGTGGAGCAGCGCAAGTCGGTGGAGGAGTGGTTCACCAAGGGTGGTAAAGGCATCGTGGGACTGCATGCCGCTCTGGTGCATCAGACGAAGTGGCCGTGGCTGAATGCGCTCGGTGGTTGCGATTTCAACAGCGACTCCGACTTCAGCAATGCCAAGGTCACCATCGATCCCACTGCGAAAGATCATCCATCTGTCAAAGGCCAACCCGCCGAGTTCTGGATCGAAGCCGACTGGACCAATCACGACCACGCCGTCACCGGCCAGCCCGGTTTCAACGTGCTCATGCGCGTGGACGAGACCACTTACACGCCTGTTCGCGAGTATTTCAAAACCCGCAACGGCAAGGCCATGGGGGCGGATCACCCCATTGCCTGGACCCACGAACCCGCCACTGGCGGCCGCTTCTTCTACACCGAGTTCGGCCACGACCTGCGTTCACTCAGTACGCCCTTCGTCCGCCAGCACATTCTCGAAGCCATCAAGTGGGCTGGAAAAAAGTAAAGACTGTTTCAATGTCGAGAACTGGGAACGTTCGACGTAGTCTCAGCAAAGACTTGTTTCCTGTTTCGATGCCTCGACTTTTAATCCTCATCTCTGCGTTCTCTGTTGCTTTGCCGGGCATCCTTGTATCCGCAGAGCCGTCGGCATTATTCGAGCAGCACTGCACCGAGTGCCACGACGCAGAGACGAAGAAAGGCGGGCTCGACCTGACCTCACTCACGCTGAAGCTCGACGACCGCGCGAATTTCACGACGTGGGAGAAGGTGCATGACCGCATCGCGAGCGGCGAGATGCCGCCGAAGAAGAAGGCACGTCCGCCGGTGGAGGCTACACGCGCTTTGCTCGGCGAACTCGACGCGAAGCTCACGGCGTTGGATGCGGCGCGGGTGGCGCAGGAAGGTCGCATGCGGATGCGGCGGATGACGCGTGCGGAGTTTGAGAACACGCTCACCGACTTGCTCGCGCTACCGCGGCTCGACATTCAGGCGTTGCTGCCCGCCGATGGCACGGTCGGTGGCTTCGACAAAATCGCGGGCGGACTCGACCTTTCGCCCGCGCATCTCGCGGCCTACGCCGAGGCGGCGGAGAAGGCGCTCGACGCGGCGATTGCCATGCGCAGCACGCCGCCGCCGGAGTTCAAGCGGCGCATCTATCCGGCGGGGTTGTTCAAGTTCGATTTCAACCTCGGCCTCGGCCAATACGTGCTGCTGAAGGACAAGCAGCCCGACCCCGCGCTGCCGGTGCGCGGCGGCTTCGAGGACAAAAAGGGGCATGTGGGCGATGGGGGCCCCGACCTGGTGGAACGAAAGAAAATGCTCGAAGCCGTGAAGGCCGCGAAAAGCGAAAGCGCGGTCGGTTTGCTGAATCCGAATCTCGCGGGCTACGAGGCGGCGTTGAATGTGTCGCCGATTTACGCGGGGCAGTATCGCATGCGCATTTCGCTGTGGGGTTTTCAGTGGAACGCAGGCAAGCCGGAGCCTTGCGCAGCGCCGCAAGCCGCCGTGTTGCGCGCGCACGAGGAGGGCAAGCAGCAGGAAGGCGGGCGTCTGCTCAACGCCTTCATCGCGCCATCGATGCAGTCGAACGAAGCGGAAATCACCGCGTGGCTCGATGCGCATGAGAGCCTCGTGTTCGACCCCGTATCGGTGCCATGGATTGGACTGCGCATCGGGCAAATCGCGGGGCGCGCCGCGAAGCATGTCGGCCCGGGCGTGGCGCTGGATTGGTTCGAGATTGAGGGGCCGCTGAATGCGTCGTGGCCACCGGAGAGTCACACGCGGCTCTTCGGCGACCTGCCCATCGCGAAACTTCCCGCTGGCTCCGATGTCATCCCGCCGCAGCGCGATGCGGCGAGCAGCATCGGCGGCTATTTGCCGAGCATCCATTTCGACCTCACGCCGCAGGAACGCAACCCGCCGCTGGAGACCGTGCAATCGGCGAAGTCTGCCGAAGACGCGCGTCGGTTGCTCGCGGGGTTTTTGCCGAAGGCGTTTCGTCGTCCGGTGAGTGAAAGCGAAGTCGCGCCCTACGTCGCTCTCATCACGAAGCGTCTTGCGGCGAAGGATTGTTTCGAGGACGCGATGCGGCGCGCTTACGTCGCGGTGCTCACGTCGCCGGAGTTTTTGTTTCATCCCGCCGATGTCTCGCGCGAGCCCGCGCCGTTCGCGAACGCGAAGCTCTTCACGCTGGCCTCGCGCCTTTCCTACTGGCTGTGGAATGGCCCGCCCGACGACATGCTGCTCACCACCGCGCGCGATGGTTCGCTGCAACGCGCCGAGGTGCTGCATCGCGAAGTGGACCGTCTGCTCGCCGACCCGCGCAGCGAGCGTTTCATCCGCGACTTCAGCGACCAGTGGCTCGACCTCCGCCGTGTCAACGAGACCACGCCCGACCCACAACTTTATCCCGAGTATCGCTTCCTGTTGCACGAGGGCATGGTCGCCGAGACACGTGCGTTCCTGCGCGAACTCATCGCCCGCGACGCGCCCATCCACTCGCTCGTGCGGCCGGACTTCGCGATGCTCACGCAGCGCCTCGCCGAGCACTACGGCATCGCGGACGTGCATGGCGTGGAGGTGCGACGCGTGGTCTTGCCCGTCGGGAGCCCGCGCGGCGGCCTGCTCGGTCAGGCTGCCATTTTGAAACTCACCGCCAACGGCACCACGACCACGCCCGTGAAGCGCGGCGTGTGGGTGATGGACCGCCTGCTCAACGAACTCACGCCACCGCCACCGCCGAGCGTGGGTGCCATCGACCCCGACACGCGCGGCGCAACGACCGTGCGCGAGCAACTCGACAAACATCGCAACGACGCCAGTTGCGCCGCGTGCCACGCGAAAATCGACCCGGCGGGTTTCGCGATGGAGAGCTTCGACCCCATCGGCGGCTTCCGCACGCGCTACCGCTCCACCGGCAAAGGCGACGTGCCGCCCGAGAAGGGCCGCACCGCCTGGAACGTGAACTACAAGCTCGGCCCCGCCGTGGACGCCAGCGGCGAACTGCCCGACGGCCGCGCCTTCAAGGACATCAACGACCTCACCGCACTGCTCGCCCAAGACCCCGCCCGCCTCGCCCGCGCCTTCGTCGCGCACCTCAGCCGCTACGCCACCGGCGCGGATATTTCCTATGTCGACCGCGCAGAAATCGCGCGTATCGTCGCGAGCACCGCAGTAAAACAACACGGCATCCGCTCGCTCATCCAGGCGCTGACGGAGAGCCAGATGTTTTTGAGCAAATGAAAGCGCCGAATGAAACTCCGATGAATCACAGCATTTCACTCTTAGAAGCAACATTGGCCGACTCAGCTCGGCGTTTCGGATACTTCATCAAGACCCCAAAGAAATCTGCCATTTTTGTTTTCGCTCTCGCTTCCAGCTTCATCTGGAGCGCCACCACTGCTGCCGAGGTTTTGACTGTAATATCCGACTTCGAGGGGGCATCCGTGACCAAGGTCGAGATCGACCAAGCCACACGCAGCATCAGCTTCATGCCGGGCGGTGATCCGGCGCGTGGCTGGCCGTGCTGGTGGTATTTCAAAGTGAACGGCCTCACGCCGAACGAGACGATCACGCTGCGGCTGCGGGGTTCCAATGCGACGACTGCGGAGCCGGGTGGGCCTTTGGCGAAGCCGCTCGCTTCGTCGTGGGCGATGCCGGAGATGGCGACGCATTCTACGGATGGCAAAACTTGGCTATACACGGAGAAAGGCGTGAAGGAAGGCGAGGTCATGAGTTACACGATCAAAGCGGAGGCTGCTTCGGTGTTCGTGGCTTGGGGGCCACCTTACACGCCATCCACGGCTGCGGCGTTTGTAAAGGCGATGAGCGAGAAGTCGCCTCATGCGAAGGCGGAGGAGTTGTGTCGCTCACGCGAAGACCGTGCGGTGCCGATGCTGCATGTGCAGGAGGGCGAGCGCACTAAGGCGCAGCGTTTCGGCGTGTGGGTGCAGGCGCGGCAACATGCGTGGGAGAGCGGATCGAGTTGGGTGGCGCAGGGCTTCGGCGAATGGCTGGTGAGCGATGATGCGGATGCGGCTTGGCTGCGGCAGCACGCGGAGATTTTCCTCGTGCCGATCATGGACATCGACAACACCGCGACGGGCAACGGCGGCAAGGAGGCGCAGCCGCAGGATCACAATCGCGACTGGTCGCCGCAGCCGCATTGGAACGAAGTCATTGCCGCGCAGAAGCAGGTAAGCGGATTGATCCAGGAGGGCCGCATGGATGTCTTCCTCGACCTGCACAATCCGTCGCCGGGAGATCCCACGTTTTTCTACGTCCTCGAAAGCAGCGCGCTGAAGGAGCCGATGATCAGCCTGCAGAAGCGCTTCATCGAGCTGGCCTACGGGCGCATCAGCAAAATCAAGCCGCTCATGCCCATGAGCAACAAACCCAAGACTACCGGGCCAGCGTATCATCCGCTCTGGCGACAAATCAGTGCAAACTGGGTGGCCATGAATGGCAATCCACACACCGTTAGCCTTTGCCTGGAGACGATCTGGAACTACAAGAACAGCACCACCGAGGGCTACCGTGCCGTGGGTGCCAACCTCGCTGCTGCTATGCGTGAATTTCTCGCGGAGAGACCCCTGCACCCCTGATTGCACCATGAATCCCGGATCTCCTTTCCCCACCCGCCGCCATTTCCTCCGTGCCGCTGGCGCATATCTCGCACTTCCGCTGCTTGGTCGCGCCGCTGACAAGTTGCCGCCGAGGCGGCTGCTCGCGATCCATGTTCCACTCGGGATGATGCCGCATTTTTTCTTTCCGAAGGCAGGCGAGCCCTCGAGTCCGTATCTCGATCTGCTCGCGGCGCATCGCGGGCAGTTCACCGTGTTCTCCGGGCTGTCGCATCCGGGGGTGGATGGGAATCACCATGCGGGGCAGTGTTTCCTCACCGGCGCGCCACATCCGGGGCAGCCGACGTTTCGCAATTCGCTTTCGCTCGATCAACTCGCCGCGGAGACACTAGGGCTCGACACCCGCTTTCCTTCGCTCGCGGTTTCGGTGCGCAAGGGCGAGCACTATGCCGACTCCATCGCTGTCTCGCGCTCCGGCGTCGTTTTGCCATCCGAAACGAGTGCGGAGAAGCTTTATCGTCGCTTGTTTGTCGCGGGCACAGCCGATGAAAAAGCCGCCGCCATGCGCCGAATCGAAGCGGGCGGCAGCGTGCTCGATCTGATCCTCGATAAAGCCAAGCGACTCGAAAAAAGCACCGCAGCAGAAGATCGGGCACGACTCGATCAATACTTTCAAAGCGTGCGCGAACTCGAAGGCCGACTCCAGTGCAACATGGAGTGGGAGAACCGCCCGAAACCGAAAGTGGACTATCCGCAGCCCAAAGACATCGCCGATGCCAACGAGGTCATCGCAAGGTCAAAGCTCATGTTCGACCTCATCCGCCTCGCCTTGCAGACGGACAGCACGCGCGTCGTCACGCTCTCGCTCAGCACCTTCAGCGTCGTGCCGCATGTGCCCGGCGTGAAAAGCGAAACCCACGGCCTCACGCATCATGGCAATGAGCCGGAGAAGATCGCCGAACTGCGCAAAATCGAAGAATCGCAGATGACGGCCTTTGGCGACCTCCTGAAAGACTTTCAATCCGTCAACGAAACCGGCGGCACAATGCTCGATCACACGCAAGAGCTCTATGGCAGCTGCCTCGGCAACGCCAACTCCCACAGCAACCAAAACCTGCCGCTCATCCTCGCAGGTGGTGGCTTCAAACACGGAAAGCACCTCACCTTCGACACGCAAAACAACACGCCAATGGCCAACCTTTTCGTCAACATGCTTCAGGATCTGGGCGCGGAGACCGACTCATTTGGATCAAGCACAGGGACGCTGGCAGGATTAGATTCTCGGGCTTGAGCATCGCGTCTTCGCGTGGGTTGCACTTTTCGACACCTACCTCCGCCACATCTACGAGAAGATGGAAGTGAATACGCGCACAGGTGGAGTGGCGAAATCGTTGAAGAAAGGCCTGGTGTGAGAAGTCCCGTGCATGCGTGACTTGCCCACGATGTTTCGTAGTTAGAGCCTGTCCCAGCGACTTAGAAGACTGGAATAGCTTGGGCAGGGCGAGCAAAAGGAAAGAGGCATGAAGCGGTAAAAAACGCTTCATGCGTCAAATTCGTGGTCTATGAGTTGTTACCAAGCAAACCACAGCCCGCCGAATTCGTGAGTATTTTAACCTTCCAACCCGCCCTTCGTCCACCACTTCCTCTCGTCCACGGCTCTCTTGA
>JAPLUM010000396.1 GCA_026397605.1 Verrucomicrobiota bacterium
CTCGTCGGCTGAGGAGGTCGCGGCACCGGCGCTGCGTCCCAGGCCCTAGCAGCTGAATACAATGGTAAAATCGTGGCCATGGCAGATGTGGACTCCAAACAGATCGAAGCCAGCATCGCGGGTCTGGCTCAGAAATTCCCAGATCGCGTCGATGTTAAAGACGACAAGAAATTCATCGGTATCGACGCGTATCAAAAGCTCATCGACAGTGGCGTGGATGTGGTGCTGCTGGCCAGCCCTCCTGGCTTCCGCCCGCTGCATCTTCAGGCAGCGGTCGAGGCAGGAAAACATATCTTCTGCGAAAAACCCATGGCTGTGGATACCATCGGCTATCACATGGCGGTAGCCGCTGTCGAAAAAGCCAAGCAGAAAAAGCTCAACATAGTGGCTGGCTTTTGCTGGCGCTACAGCACCTCCCGCCTGGAAGCGTTCAAGCGCCTGCTTGATGGCGACATTGGAAAAGTCACCAGCATCCTAGCCACCTATCACTCGGGTCCTGTGAAGCCTATGCCGGCTGCTGATGGTCGCACGGCTGAAATGAGTGATGTGGAATGGCAGGTTCGCAATTGGTACAACTTTTCTTGGCTCAGCGGAGACAGCATCGTCGAGCAAGCCGTGCACAGCGTGGATAAAATCTGCTGGGCCATGGGTGACAAGCCACCGATGAGTTGCATCGCAACAGGCGGACGCCAAATCAAAGCCGAAGACGGCAACATTTTTGACCACTTCCACGCTGCCTACGAATGGGAAAACGGCATTTATTGCCATCTCGCCAATCGCCAGATCAAGGGCTGCCAAGGCCACAATCAAGACGTGATTCGGGGTGAAAAAGGCGCCCTCATCATCGGCAAAGGCGGTGCACCCTTTATTGATGGTGCCAAACGCTGGCGCTTCAAAGGTGAAGAGAAAAACATGTACGATCTGGAACATGAAGCGCTCTTTGCTGCCATTCGTAAGGGGGAAGTCATCAATGACGGTGATCGAATGATGCTGAGCACGCTCGTCGGCATCATGGGCCGCGAAGCAGCCTACACAGGCCAACTCCTCACATGGGATCAAATGCTCGCCTGCACCCAGGATCTAGCTCCAGATAACCTGAAGTGGACCGACAGCTTCAAGCCCACCCCCATGCCGATGCCTGGCGTGACCAAGTTTCAGCTGCCAGAGCCCAAAAAGCCGGAAGATCAGGCAAAAGAGAAAAAGGGTGCTTAATGACGCGCTGAGTCCCGTTCAGAGATTCCCAGCTCATACTGTAAAAGTAGTGACAAAACGGCAGGTTTAGCATGATCTCATCGACCTGTTAATCCTGCTGTTGTTGTTAATTCTGTCGTGTTGCCCTTTTTCTATTTTCAACCTGTACTCTGCCTAGAACTCAGGAGCGAGGGCTTTCATAGAAGATGTAGCTCGTGGAGTAATCGCTGAATTCAAAATAAACGCGCTTTTCGTCAGGTGATTTGAGGCTATCGAGATTCTCGTCCAGAACGCCATATCCAAAACGATAGGGGCGCGGTGGTCCGCCATCTGTGGCGCTGGCAGTAGTCAGCTTATCCACTTGGATGAAGCGTTTGACGAGCTTTTCGCCTGCATAGATCTCGAGGACGCCATTGACGCCGGTCCAGTTTTGAATAGAACGCCCCCACTGATTTTGACTCTCTTGGGTGCAGGCGGTCAGTAGGATTAGAAGCAGACTTGGGAAGATAAGGTGTTTTTTCACAACGCTGCATCGCCCCGAGAGGCCGCGCTGGCGAGTCGGATTTTCATCGAAAATTGGAATCGCTCACAACGCTCCACGACTAAAACTCGCCACGGAAGACACAGCGGGCGCTGGGAGTCTCATGAATCGTGATCTCAGCCAGGCCAGGCAACTGCGGCGCTAGTTTCAGCCAAAGCCAAGCGGCCATATTTTCGATAGTTGGATTCTCTAAACCTTCGATCTCATTGAGGTAGCCGTGATCCATCAGCTCCAGTAGCGGCTTCATGGCCTTACTGATCTCAGCATGATCATAGACCCAACCGATGGCGGGATTCACCTCTCCATCGATGGTGATCTCCACCTTAAAACTATGGCCGTGCATTTTTGTGCACTTATGGTCAGAGGGCAGATTAGGAAGCGTTTGAGCAGCTTCGAAGCGAAATTCTTTGATAATGCGGCAGCGCATGGGTCAGTTTGTTGAAGGTTTAGACATTTGCTCTTTCGGCGGCAGAAGGGTGATGCGCAAGTGATGAACCACGCCATCGAAAGGCGTGCTATTCGGATAATCCTTGGCACTGAGGATGCCAAAGCTCTGTCCAGCAGCTAGTCCACCCTCTGCATTGCCACTAAAACCAGAGGCATAGGGTGCCATCCCCAGCACTTCACTGCGACCTGGAACAGCCAAAGACATGAGGCCGTCCGTATCCATTCCCGCACGGATTTGGCAGCGGCCCGGCTGCAATCCATCACCTGTAATTGCCGTGGCCTTGCCCTGGTTAAAAAGGGTTAGAACAGGCTTTCCGGCTACCAAATGCAGCACATATCCAAGTTTGGCGTCTCCTTGGGAAACGAGCGTGCTGTCCTGATCCACCATGGGATCGTATTCAAAAGCCGTCTCAATGAAAAAACCAAATCCTGACAGAGGCGGTGCCTCCATCGCCTCCAGTTCATCTCCAATTTGCAAACTCAAATGCACGCCACCATCAGGGCTGGGGGCTGCTGCGATCTCGGTCACAGGACGAGCCGCCCGCAAAAATTCCTTGGGAAAAAAGGCAGCCAAGTCTTTTTTCAATACAGAGTGTTCCGGTAGCGTCGCGAGATTCGTCCACTCATGAGGATCAGTCTTATGATTGTAAAGCTCCTCACTACCGTCAGCATAGCGGATGTAGCGCCACTGATCTGTGCGGGCTGCATAGCTGACGCTATCTCCACCACCCATTGTCGTGATGGCTGGCCGCTCACTCAGTGCGGACGGATCCTTCAGCAGAGGCAGCATGCTGAGTCCATCTAAATGCTCAGGCTTGGTCGTTTTTGTCAGATCGCAGAGAGTCGGATAAATGTCCACCAGAGACACAGGCTGATCACTCACCGTATCTTCACGGGTAATCCCTGGAGCATAAATCGTCAGCGGCACGCGCGTGGTCTCTTCCCAGAGCTTGCCTTTATGCCACATCTGTTTTTCACCAAGATACCAGCCATGATCCGAGGTGAAAACGACGATCGTGTCCTTTGCATTCGGACCGGCATCTAGCGCACGCATGACTTGTCCCAGCATTGCATCACAAAAAGCCACGCTGGCAAGATAGGCCTGCACTGCCTCCTTCCACTTTCCACTTTTGTTGATCTCTTCGTGATGGCTGCCTGCTTTGACATGCGAGCGGGCAAAGGCAGGCACGTCAGACAGGTCATCCGCCTTCACCACTGGCAACTGGATTCCAGAAAGCGGAAACAGATCAAAATACTTCTGCGGCACATACCAGGGCGAGTGCGGCCGATACAATCCAACTGCGAGAAAGAAAGGTTTACTGCTTTTCTGACTCAGAAAGTCAGAAGCCCAAGTCACCACTTGGCCATCATCAGTCAGTGCGTCTGGCGTCTCAATTTTTCCCCAGTCCCAGTGCCAAATGTTCAACCCGTTGAAATTTTGTCCCGTGTGGACAGGTAGATCTGGGATCTGCGCCCCTGCCCCAGGAAAACGCACATCCCAGGCTGCATCCAATTCAAAGCCACGACGTCCGCCATGCCAGCCAGTCAATCTTCCCTCCGGCCCACCATGATTGGCATGAAAGATCTTTCCACCTGC
>JAPLUM010000236.1 GCA_026397605.1 Verrucomicrobiota bacterium
ATCGAAATCGACAACCTCACGATGCACTATGGCGATCTGAAAGCCTTAGATGGGCTTTCACTAACCATTCAGCCGGGGGAGTTATTTGCCTTTCTAGGTCCAAATGGTGCCGGTAAAACGACAGCGATCAAACTTTTAACCGGTCTCATGAAGCCAATGACCGGGAGTGTGAAGCTGTGTGGATTAGACATTCAAAAAGACCCCATCCAAGCTAAGTCACTCCTGGGTTATGTCCCTGATGTAGCTGTGTTTTATGAGAAGCTCACAGCCCCCGAGTTCATGCAGTTCATTGCTGAGCTTTTCGATATGGATCCTCAGCACGCAGCGATTCGGACCGATTTACTGTTCACTCAATTTGCGCTGCATGAGCATTGCGGACAAAGAATTGAGAACCTCAGCCATGGCACTCGGCAGCGATTAGGGATCGCTAGTGCGCTGCTTCACGAGCCCAAGGTTTTTATCATTGACGAACCCATGGTCGGTCTAGATCCCATTCATGCGCGAGTGGTTAAAGAAGAACTCAGACGTCAAAGTCGAGCTGGGGCTACCGTTCTCATGAGCACCCATTTACTCAACATCGCTGAGGAGGTCGCTGATCGGATTGGCATCATTCATCGTGGAAAGTTGTTGTTTGTAGGCACGTTAGAAGAACTACGCTCAGCCCAAATCAAGCAGGGGCTGAACCTTGAAGAGATCTTCTTGGAAATGGTCAGCGATTCAAAGCAGAGTGGCGCATAAGTCCTCAACCTGTCACGACTGAGGAACAGGAATGTAAGCCGCTGTCAGATTGACTTTAAAGCGCCAGTTCACCACTTCATCCTCGGCTTCAGGCGTGCGTTTAAAGCTGAGTGTCACGGCGCAGTCTTCGCGCCTCAGTTTGTAGGGCAGGCGATAGCTCACTGTTAAGTTGACCGGGTCGTAAGAGGCTGGCACTACCCCAAGGCCGCCAATACGTAGCTTCACGCTTTCAGGCACAATGGTGCCAAGCCCTTTGAGGTTGGCTGTAACCAGCGGCTGGCGGTTGGTGATGACCTCTTCCGGCAAGGGGGCGAGCTCGATGAGTAGTTTACCCTGATCGTCCTTGGTATCAGGAATCAGGAAGTGGTTAGAGGCAATGTCACCACGTCCGCGAAAGCTTGTGGCTAGCTTAAAGTTAGCATCACTTTCTCCATGAATGATGTAGCGGCCCATCTTGCCCATCGGAGTATCCCAAGTGACTTTTTGATTATTGACGGTCACAAGGGTCTCGTATCCGACCTGCAAAGCCGTATCACTGGTGCTGTCATCAAAGACGCCAAAAGGGTAGGCGAAGCTGGTGATCGTCACGCCTAGATTTTTTTCCAGATACTCTTTTGAGTCTTTGAGCTCACCCAAAAGCCACAGTTGATGATCTTCTTCTTTACGGCCTTTTTTAATGCGCAGACTCTCGTGAGAAACACTGTGGCTGCCAATCTCGCAGCCGTTCTTCATCATCTCGCGGATTTCATCCCAACTCAGTGAGCGGCCGCCGATGTTAACGTATTTCTTATACAGGTAGGCAGTGAAGGGGAATCCAAACTCTTTGAGAATCGGGTAAGCATAAGTGTACACCCCTTCCCAACCATCATCCATCGTGATCACAATCGATTCTTCCGGAATATTTTTCAGACCTTTCCGCCAGGCTAGCACATCACTAAGCGGGATCACGGGAATGCCGGAGTCCTTGATCGCCTGCATCTGCTCACGAAATTTGCTGCTTGCGATGATCATGGGACTACCCCCACGTTCACGAAAGTCATGGTAGCCTAGAATGGAAACGATGGCTGATTTATTGAGCTCGAAAGGCTCTGCCTTTGGCACAACCTCTTCAGGCTTGGCCGCTTCAAAGATCGCACTATTCAGAGCCCGCGCCTCAATCGCCTGCTGCTCTGGGGTGAGCGGCACCTCGGGTGGCTTAGGTTTTGTCGGCTGGGCTGGCTCACTGGTCAGTCCAGCTGCACGGGCGATACGGTCCAACTTGGCTTCGATGCGTTTGCAGGAAGACACAAAGAAGACACAAAGGGTGAGGGAAAGAAGCAGAAATGCCCGCATAATGTCACGTTTTAAGCGAGAATGCTGGATTTAGCAACCTACACACAAGGTCTTGCAAAGGAACCTTTGGTGGTCACTATGCAAGGTGCTCAGAACAGTCCTCAAATCAAAACTCCACCGCGCTACAGTCACCGATGCTAATGTCCATTATGAGGGCAGCATCACGATACCCACTGATTTGATGGAAGAGGCCGACCTCTGGGAGGGGGAGCGCGTTCTGGTGACTTCGATCACCAATGGACAGCGGTTAGAGACTTATGTCATCACTGCGCCAGCAGGCTCAGGACAGATCGTCATCAATGGAGCTGCCGCACACCGCATCAATACGGGCCATTTAGTAACCATCATGGCTTTTGGCCTCACCGATCAACCTGTGGTGCCCAAGCGTCTGCTGCTGAATGAACAGAATCAAATCGTGAATAAAACGGTTCTCTAGTCTGAAGAGGTTGCAAACCTAGGCTGTGTGACGGCCAAGCATTATTTCGAGATTCCGTTCCACGATTGCTCCCATGCAGTCACAGTTGTCAAAACTGTCTGTATGATGGTATTCCCCTAACTCACGAGCTAGCTGCCGAACCTTTTCCGCCGGTTCACGCGGATTGGCTTTCATGCATGTGATCAGCGTGTTGATACGTTGATGCTCACTGATGTAACGCCTAGCAATCAGACTGCGCTCCTCCTCCTGATACTGCTTCATGGTCGGCAGATTCAGACACTTTGAGCAGAGCCAAACGATAGGATTATTCTCCTTGAAAAACTGGGGTAAATAGAGGCTGCGGCGGCCTTCGTAACTCTGTTGATCAAAGTCGATGGCACGCACGCGATATTGCACATCTTCAAAGTCTGGCGTGATATCGATCACAAAATTGTAGCTACGCATGTCTCCCAGAAGACGGATGAAGCAACGCTCACTGAACTTAACGAATTCTTTGGCGATACGGACCTTGTTGACGTCAGCGCGGTCCAAGTGATCTCGGATGAACACATCTCCTGGAATACCCGCGATGT
The DNA here is from genome assembly GCA_026397605.1 of Verrucomicrobiota bacterium. Taxonomy (GTDB): domain Bacteria; phylum Verrucomicrobiota; class Verrucomicrobiia; order Verrucomicrobiales; family Verrucomicrobiaceae; genus Prosthecobacter. Next base: position 3,079 of record JAPLUM010000236.1, read on the forward strand.
GCTCTTCGACCAAGGTGCCGCTATGAGCAAGATAGTTGATCCGATTGGGGGA
>JAPLUM010000437.1 GCA_026397605.1 Verrucomicrobiota bacterium
AAACGAGACAAAGTCTGGAAGCTGGACCTCATATTCCTCACCATCCATGACGAGCTTTGAAGTTTTCGTCGTTACGTCTGAGGGATCCACGATGCGTGGCTTCTTGACCTCTGGTTGAGTGCTTTTAGGCTTCTGAATGACTTCCACCTCCGGCTTTGTTTCAGGCTCCGGCGTGAACTTTAGATCGTCTTTTTGATCGCCAGCCTTTTTGGCGTTAGGCTTCTTTTCGTCAGCTGCTTTTTTGTCAGCCTCTTTCTTCTTCCGGCCTTTCTGGGTGTACTCATTCAACATCTCGGTGCGGCGGTCCGTGATGATTACCTTCAGTTCTTTAAGCATCGCATCAGGTCGATCATCATTGCCAAAATAGCCAAAGCCTGTCATCGACGAAAATCTGCCCCAATCATTGTAGGGCGTGCAGCCAGCCATGACGTAAATCACATGACCACCGCCTTCCACCCATTTGAGGACGTCTTTGGCACGCAGACTTGAGATGGCATTTTCGGCTGACAGCAGCATCACGCCGGACTCGTCATCAGGCATCTTATCCAGCATCAGGCGGCGCTCGGAGTCATAGCCATACTCTTCCAGCAGTTGATGCGCAGCGAGAAAGCAATCCGTGCGTGCCTTGCCCTTATAACCCGTCTTCCATTCCACATCCTCCCACTTGCCGTTGCAACCAGCCATCAAGAGCAGTGGCAAAATCACGCCCAGCGCCCTGGCTGCTGATCCCATGGATGGCTGATGATCAAAGGGCCAAGCAGCACAAAGTTCATCAAACTCAGCCGACGTGGCCTCCTGCCGTGCATAGGCTGCACGCACCCAGAGTCGAGTCAGGGTGCTGAAGTAGGCCCGCTCAACTCCGGTCGGCTTGGCCCGGAGGAGATGGTCCAGACAATCGTCCTCCGTATCACTGTCACGTATGGGCAGACGCTGCTGCTCCACCAGTCTAGAGAGTGACCCACGATACAGCAGACTCAGGGCAATCCGATACTGCCCCGCCTGCCAGGCAGAGCGCGCAGCACTCACAATGTCCGCAGGCAGACTTTCCCGAGTGATGTCCATGCCCATGATCACCCGTGGTCCTAAATCTTTTGGCAGGCCGGATCGATTGAGCCTTGAACCTCTCACCAAAAGATGGCGATTCGCCACGATCAGGTAAATGATAAAAGCGACAAAGCCCGCAATCACCAACCAAAACAGGCCCGTCAAAATCATCCCGAAGAGAGGAGACACCTGCATCTCGCCTGACGATTCTTTGATCAGCTCTTTTTGAGTCCTGGAGTCAATTTTAAAGTCAGGATGCTCCAGAATTTTCCTGGCCGACTCTTTGACTGGATCAGGTGCTACTTTTTTCTCCACCACCGGCGGAGTCTGCGCAGGAGCGGGTATCAATGGCTTGGCCATAGCAGGCAATGCTATGACGCAGCAAAACAAAATCACCACCAGCGGCTGCAAGCGCGCAGCCAACTTACGGAAGGTCAGCTCGATGTCCCACCCCTCCAGATGCGTGCGGGAGTTCAGGTAGAGACCAAAACCAGCACCAACAAAAAAGGGTTCGATCGCCGTGACGGCAATGAGATAGACGATGTTCAGGTACCACGTGAAAGCCAGCGGCATCTCCTGAGGAAAATCAGCACCGTCGATCAAGTCGAAGACATCTGGCAAGTCGGTCGCTGGAGCCAGCCCCTTCGTCAGAAGCCAAAGACCCAAAAAGACGACGATTTCTAATTTATAAAATACCCAGGTCACCATGGCCCCAGAACTGCCACCATCGCTAGCCAAGGCCTTCACCCGCTGCCAGGCATCCTTGCCACGCTGACCTTCCAGCATGAGCACAGGCAGCGTAAAGCTGCGCATGAAAGAGAGGCGGCGCAGGATCAGCGCGGAAAAAAGAAAGCGGCTCCACAGACGTGGCCACTGCTTCCACGTTTCGATAAAACTCGGACGCACCCCAAAGGCAGCTCGGCTCATGAAATGCAGCGGCACTCGATCATAGAGCGGCTTCAGCCACCAAACAATGAACCCAAAAACAAGTGGCCAATCATGCAAACATAGACCCAGCACAAGCCAGACAGGCACCACCGTCGCTGCCCAGAGCGCCAGAATCCGGCCAAAATCCCGGCGCACCAAAGCACAGCCCAGATCCACCGCCTCCCAGGGCTGACGCGGACGCAGGACGACGGTCAGATCCTCAAGCTTCATGACGCTCCCTTCCGCACAAAAGCAGGTAACAGATCGTCGCAGTCCACATGCAGCCGCCAAAGGTGTATTTGATCCAGGGCTCCATCGGCGTCGCTGACCAGAAGCCCTCAATGATCGCCGCAAAGGCCGTCATTAAAGCAGCGCCCGTGATCAGGATCATGGCCTTACGACCACCCAGCACGAGAGCCGTCTTTCGGTCATAAGCCCCCGGTTTGACAAAGCTGAGCCCCAGACGCATGCCAGCCATCCCAGAGATCACAATGCCCAGAAGCTCCGGCGCACCATGACCGATCACAAAACAATAAAACGTCTCGGGATTGCAGGCATGATTCACGTACGCAGCTGCGGAACCAAAGTAAGCCCCATTAAACAGCAGGATCACCAGACTGCCCACACCACCCAGCAGCCCCCCGGCAAAGGTGCGTAGATTGATGCTGACATTGTTCCAGATGTAGAAAGCAAACATGCCAAAATCCGAGCCATACTCCCCACGCATGTATTCACGTGGATTGGTGCCCTCACCATACATGCCTTCCATGCTGATCATGCCCTCAGTGCCTAGCATGCTCATGGTCCACTCGGGATCAAACGGGGTGATGATGAGAAAGGCAAAAAAAGGCAACCAAAAGACCGCGCTGCAAAACCAGAACAGTCGTGACTCCGCCCGCACCGCACGTGGAAAATCCTGCATCATCATCTGCCAGAGCCGCTCCCAGCCACCCGAAGATCGGCGCTCCAGCACACGAAAACCGGAGATGGCCAGCGTATTCAGACGCTCCACAATGGCGCGACCAAACATGCGGTGCTGTGCCAGGCTTAAATCATGACAGGCCTGACGAAAGAGCTTGGGTAACTCATCCACATTGGCCACAGGTTTGGCCTTCTCCACCTGCTCGATCATCCCCTCCAGGCGCTGCCAGGATGGACCATGATCATTTTCGAATTGCTTCGGTGTCATCGAGATCGATCAGGCGCGTCCGCCCTTACCGCCTCCCCCGGTTTGCAGCCAAAGCGCCATGCGCACGGTGTCCAGCAGCCCACCCATGCCACGGCGCTTGGTCAGTGGTTCTAAAACATCACTTAACTCCATCTTACGCGCATCTGACCAGCGGGGTGAGCGCTCTAGAAACTGCAGCATCGCCGCCTGCTCTTCACGGTTCAGCGGTAGCGGCGGCGGCATGGGATCCGCATTGACCTGGATTGCCGAGCCCTCATGCATGGGCTTATCCGCATAGACCACCACCGTATCCGCCACCAGATCACCCAACCGCTGAAAGCGACTGGTGCACAGGCAGCAAGTCAGACCAAACAGATAGGCCCCAGGCATGAAATCCACCACACGCAGAACATTCCGAATCATGGATTGAGGCAGACGCACCGGACCACCGCTAACGCTCACCACCTTCAGCCCCATGTGCCGCTGTCCAGGCGTCGCTGCCTTGGCCGACATCTCAAAGAACACATTGTAGAACCAATTCAGAATGAACATGGCCAGCATCAGCAATCCATTCCCCACCTCCTCGCCAATGAGTAGAGAACTGAGAAGGCCAATGACCATGCTCAGGATAAAAATGATCGCTATAAAAATCAGGATATCGATCAGCCAAGCGACACTGCGTGCAGCAGGGCCCGCCACACGCAGATGAATCTGCACCCCATCAGCGAGTTCTACAGATTCTAAGGTGTCGGCAAGCGCAGTGGGCATGAAGTGGAGATGAACAGAGTGGGAAATGAAGCGCCCGCGATTCATTTTGACAATCTACAAGTGCATCGGATACGATTGTTTTTCTCAGTCAGCACTGAATCAAACCTAAAAAGACCACGACCATGGAAAGCAATCCCTACTCATCTCCCGCCGCCAACCTCTTTGGCAGCACCAGCGGCACCTCCGCAGAGGCCGTCTCCGCAGGCGTGATCAGCCAGCTCAAACGCACCAAGCCATGGGTAAGATTTATTGGCGTCCTGATGTGGATCGGCGTTGTCTTCATGCTGCTAGCGGCAGCTGGCATGATCATTGGCGGCTCAGCCATGGGATCGGTCATGGAAAAAGCCAGTCCAGGCATGCCTGCCGGCTTCATGGCGGGCATGGGTGCCATGTACGTCCTACTGGCCTTTCTCTATATTTACCCCGCCGTTAAGATCTGGAAATACGGCACGTCCATTGGCAAGCTTGTCCTGTCTGGCAGCAATGCCGATTTGGAAAACGCCCTAGACCAGCAGCGCGGCTTTTGGAAGTTCATTGGCATCATGATGCTGATTATGATTATTATTTACGCCATCGCCATTGTCGTGATGATCGGCTTTGCCGCAGCAGCAGCGGCATCAGGTGGACTGCCGAAGTAACCCAGCAGCCATTGGCTTCAATTTTAATCCAGGTTTTTGGGATGCTGAGAAATCGCTCAACAACCTGGCTTCTTAAAGGAACGTGGCCTTCGGATACTGCTGACAATTCCAAAAAATCCATGACTCAACTCCCACCCCTGCTCTACGACCAAAGGAAAGCTGATGCCGAGCATCTGCGACTCTTGGCGATCTTCCATTTCGTCGTGGCTGGACTGGCATTTGCCGGGCTAGGCTTTCTCTTCCTGCATTATCTGGTGGTGCACACATTCTTGGCAGATCCAGGGATCTGGAAGAATAACCCGAATAGCGGTGGCCCACCGCCAGAAATACTGTTCGACATATTCAAATGGTTCTACGTGGTCATCGGGGCACTATTCACAGCCGGAGCTATCGCCAACCTGCTTTCCGGCTTGTGGATCAGAAAGAGAAAAAACCGTGTCTTTTCACTGATCATCGCTGGCATCAATTGCATTCAATTTCCCTTCGGCACGGCGCTAGGAGTGTTCACTTTAGTGGTCCTGCTTCGGGACTCGGTGCGGGAGAGCTATGAGGCGCAAGAAATGCCAAGCCTTTCCTGAGAGCCGGCAAAAAAGATGGGCGGGCAAAAATATGACTGCGATTTTGAGGTCAGTGAAATTTTCCTGCCACTCATTTTCTTACCTTCACCTTCCGGGGGAGACCCTGTTCTTAGTTCGTAGTTCGGTCTTTAGGCCGTTCTGGGTGATTGGTTCGTAGTTGGTCAGTTACAGTCGCGACGGAGACGGGAGCCAACAGGATGCAATCCTGTGCCACTTTCTTGGGGTATCATTTCAAGGTCTGAAGGTAAGCCACGAGATCGGCCAGTCCTTGCGGGCCGATGGCCGCGGCTAGGCCGGGTGGCATGAGGGAGTCTTTGAGGTCTTCTTTTTTGACGATGCTGGACTTCTTAACTGGCATGGAGGCTCCGCCATTGATGCGTAGGGTGAGTTCATCGGCGGTTTCGCTGATGACATAACCCATGGCGGTCTGGCCTTCTTTGGTCGTCACGCTGAGACCACCGAAGCTGTGCTCGACGGCAGCGCTGGGATAGAGCACGGCGGTGAAGAGGCCGTCTTGGCTGAGCTTGTTGCCGATTTGGCTGAGGTCGGGGCCGAAGTTGATAAACTGGCCTTTGACCTGATGGCAGGCCACGCAACCGGCCTGCATGAACATCTGCTGGCCTTTGGTGGCATCGCCTTTGAGCTTCATGAGGTCGGTGAGCGGTGGGAATTTCTCGGCGCCGAGGGCGGCGGGCAGCGGGAGTTCAGTGGCGGCTTGAGTGCGCAGTCCGGCATCGGTGCTGCGGCTGAGGGCGAGCGCGGCGGTGGTTTTGACGCTGTCGGGCAGTTTTTTCTCGCTCTGCCATTTCAGCAGGGCGCGTCCGCCTTCGCTGCTGAGCGCGAGGGCCTCAACGATGCTGCGGCGCACGTCGTCGCGCTTCTCCGGCCAGAAGGCCTGGTTCAACACGGTCACACTGGGCCGGTCGCTGACCTTCCCGAGCGCGGCGACGAGCTTCTTCGCCGAAGCGGCATCCGCCTTTGTCAGGAAGGCCACGGTCTTGCCGACGTTCACGGCGAGAATGCGTGCGGCAGTGATGGATTCGCCCGCATCGGGATGCGCGGTGATGTAATCGACGAGTTCCTGCTCAAACCCGGTCAAATTGAGCCGCTGCACGAGGTCGATGAACTCCGGTTTGCCGATGACAGGCTTTAGCAGCGCCTCCAGCCGCGCCTTGGCCTCGGGATTGGAAGCGATGGTGTTGCGGTCGAGCAGCGCGGTGGAAGCGAGGGCGGTTTCGGCATCGGCTTTGAGGAAGATGTCGTATGCGGCATATTTCACCTGCTCCTGCTCTGCAAAAGTTAGTGGCTGAAGCTGCAAAGCTCTCAGAATTCTCGATTTATCTTTAGCGGTCAAGACCCCCGATAAATCACTGCCATTAATCAAGGTCTTCCCAAAATAATCTGGAGTTAGGATGCACCTACTACGCATGTAAATTTCGCGAATTGCTCCTTTGTCAGCCCAGCGTTCATCCGGCTGATCGAGTGTTTGCATACGTGAATACCAATCTAATTCAGCTCCAATCCCTAGGGCTTCAAAAAGCCAGCGGTCTGAGTGTTCGGCCTTAAATACCAAGTCAGCCCAAATCCAACTTCCTTCCCAATCCTTCCCAATATCAAACCTCAGCGCGATCGCCGCTTCACGACGAACGGCAGGTGATTTGTCAGTGACGACTTTGGCGATGACCTCACGTAGCTTCTCCGGCTGCTTCTGCTCCCAGAGCCGACGGGCGGCGCGGATGGCGGTGATGCGGATGTTGGGATCGGGGTCGGTGAGGGCGGCTTGGAGGTAGCTTGGCTCTCCAGAGCCGAGTTTGGGGTTGGCGGAGGTCTGGGGACGCTCGTTCTCGGCTCTGGAGAGCCAAGCTACGGCCCAGAGCGCTCTCGCGCGGTGCTGTGGAAGTGCCTTGGAGTCTTCAAAGAGCTTGGTGAGCGCCGCCTTCCCATTCAGCTTTTGCAATGCAGTCCACGCGAGATACCGCGCTTCTTCATTCGGCGACTTCAAAGCGGCCACAGCGCCTTCGACGGTGTCCAACTTGAAACTTGGAACCTGAAACTTCTCCGCCGCCTTCGTCGTCACGCGGAACAAACGGCCACGTGTCACATCACCCATGCCATGGCCGCCGACGCCGGGGTCATACCAGTCGGCGACGATCAAGGAGCCATCGGGAGCGACGGCGACATCGCTGGGGCGGAACCAGCGGTTCTTGCTGCCTTCGAGGAGGTTGACGATCTCGGCCTTGTAGCCGGCGCCATCCGGCTGAGTGATGTAGCCGCGGACGACGTTCGGGCCGGCGTCGCAGTGGAGGGGCTGGCCGTGGAAGATGCTGGGCAAAAGATCGCCTTCATAGACCTGCATGCCGGTGGGGCTGCCAGCGCCGGTCATGAGCATGTTGGGGACGACGCCGGGATCGTTTTGATGCCAGTGACGCTGCGGGATTTCACTTTCCCAACCGATGCGCGGCGTCTGCCAGCCTGCGCCGGTCATTTCGTCGGAGTAGCCGTAGTTGCCGAACTCCATGACGTAATTGATGCGCACGCCTTTGTTGCCGTCGTCGTCGTTGTCGGACTGCCACATCGTGCCGAAGCTATCGACGGCGACTTCCCAGTTGTTGCGGAAGTTCCAGGCGAGCACCTCGACGTTGCTGCCGTCGAGCTCGCAGCGGAAGACCATGCCCTGCTGATAGGGACGGTTGTTTTGATTGGTGCATTTGACGCCGTGGATGTCGGTGATGAGTTCGCCTTTCGCATCGCAGAGCTGCTTGCCGGCGTTGCCGAAATTGAAGTAGAGGCGGCCATCGGGGCCGAAGTGAAAGGCGTGGATGCCGTGGTCGTGCTGCGCGCCGCCGATCTTGGTGAACATGAGCTCTTTGCGGTCGGCTTTGTCGTCGCCGTTGTCGTCGATGAGCCAGAAAACGTCGTCGCCGCAGGAGATGAGCGCTTTGTTGCCGAGCACGCAGATGCCGTGGGCGCTGTCCACATCGCGGCCCTGGTGAAAGACGGTGGATTTGTCGGCCTTCGCGTCGCCATCGGTGTCTTCGAGGATGAGGATGCGGTCGCCTTCGGCGCGTTCGCCGTTGTGCTTGCGGTAGTTCACGACCTCGCAGACCCACACGCGGCCACGATGGTCGATGTCGATGCTGGAGGGCGAAAGCATCATCGGCTCGCTGGCAAAGAGCTGCACGGTGAGTTCGGGATGCACGTCGAGCTGCTCGGTAGCGGCTTCCGGCTCGTGCGCGGCGGTGTTGTTGTCGCTGGCGGTGATGGGGCCGGGATTCTCGGTGTAAACGGCGAAGGTGGCGCTGGTGCTGCCTTGCCGCGTGCCGCCTTCATCGAGAGCACCGCGGGCTTTGAGGCGCTTCACGCCCGCAGGCAGGTTGAAGGCGATGACGCTGTTCGCGTGCGTGCCGAGGCCGTAATCGATGGCTTTGCCAGCGCTGCGCAGTTCTTTGCCCTCGGCATTCGAATTCACTCGCACATTGCCCCAGCCGGACTGCGCGGACTTCCATTCGATCTCAGTGAGTTTTTTCTCGCTGCCATCGGCTAGGATGAGTCGAGGCTCCGCCCAGTCGGCCCAATCGGCGGTGAAGCCATTGCCGCCATCGGTGACGACGAGGAAGAGTTCCTTAGCACCTTCGAGCGAGACGTCGATCTCCACGCTGTGGTTCGGAGTCTTTACATCGATGAGCTTGGACTGGAAAATCGGTTTCGGAGCAGCAACGGCGAATGTGGGAATCAGGAGGGCGAAGAGGATCAATTTCATGCAGGGCAAGAGCATACGGTCACTTTTAGAGACTCGGACAGAATAAATCAGCCAAATTTACTTGGTCTTTGAACCGCTGGCTTCGTTGCGCCTCAGTCACAGATCATTGAGATATGCTCCTTCGTTGCGCCTTGCCAGAGGCTCAAATACCGGCGTAGTTTTGGCTAATTTATTCTGTCCGAGTCCCTTAGCCAAAGTGATCAAGTGTGATTTAACCCGCATTCATATCTTGATCCTCAGAGCGGGGCTCTCTACCATCGCGGTCACTTATGCCAAAAGTATTCCAAATATTCCTCTGGATCGCCATCTCTGCTATTGGAGCAGGCTCTGTTGCCTTTTCCGCTTTTCACAAGGGAGAAACGATCAATGCGCTGTGGCTTGTGGTGGCTGGGCTATGCTCCTTTGCGGTAGCGTATCGGTTTTACAGCAAATGGCTCATGACCAAGGTGCTGGTCCTGGACGCTCAGCGCGCCACGCCAGCCCACACCAAGGAAGATGGCAAGGATTACGTGCCAACGAACAAATGGGTGGTCTTCGGACATCACTTCGCCGCCATTGCCGGACCAGGCCCCCTGGTCGGCCCAGTGTTGGCGGCACAGTTTGGCTATTTGCCAGGCATGCTCTGGATTCTGATCGGGGCGACCCTCGGTGGCGGTGTGCATGATGCGATCGTCATGTTTGCCAGCATCCGTCGTGGTGGAAAATCTGTCGGCCAAATGCTGAAGGAAGAAGTGAATCCCTTCGTCGGCATGGTAGCGATGATTTCCGTACTTTGCATCATGACGGTCTTACTGGCGGTTCTGGGATTAGTCGTGGTTAAAGCGATGGTCGGCAGTTCTTGGAGTTTGTTTACAATTGCTGTCACCATTCCTCTGGCGTTCATCATGGGAATCGGACACACAAAACTGGGTTTCAGCATTCGTTCAGTCACGATCTTTGGTGTACTCGGACTGATTGGCGCTGTGATCTCTGGCACCACGCCGAAGCTATTAGACCGTGAGGATTCAATCCGCAGCATTGCCTACGGTGCCATGGTGACAGAAATGCTGGTCGCTCTTATGGCGCTAATCACCGCGTGTGCTTTACTCCCAGGAGAATATTTTGCCATCAATGCAGCAGCAGCCAAGGTGGTTCTCACCGATTCATCACAAGCTGAACCTGTAGCACAAATGATCACGGCGGCAGGATTCCCTGTGAATGCGGCAACTATGAATCAACTCGCCAAAGATGTTGGCGAAGACACTCTTTTTGGACGCGTTGGAGGAGCGCCAACTTTTGCTGTAGGCATGGCAAAGATGTTCTCTCGCGCTTTTGGTGACGGACTCATGTCATTCTGGTACCATTTTGCGCTCATGTTTGAGGCCCTGTTCATTTTGACCACGATTGATGCGGGCACTCGAGTGGGGCGATTCATTCTCCAGGACTTCCTCGGCGGCATCTGGAAGCCCTTGGGCAATACCAGCAGCATGCCAGCCAATGTCTTTGCCAGTGCTCTGCTGGTCGGGGCTTGGGGCTTCTTCCTCTATCAGGGTGTGGTCGATCCACTGGGCGGCATCAACACACTGTGGCCGCTCTTTGGAATCGCCAATCAGCTGCTGGCGGTCATCGCGTTTAGTCTCGGCACCACGATCCTGATTAAAATGGGTAAAGCACGTTACATGGCGGTGACGCTGATCCCTCTGGCACTGCTCATCACGGCGACTTTCAGTGCAGGCTACATCAAGCTCTTCGATGCCAATCCGAAGATGGGCTTCATCTCAGCTGCTAATTTTTACGCTGACAAAATCGCCGCAGGTGGCACGGACAAGGAGCTAAAGGAATGGGCTGCACAGCAGTTCAACTTCACCGTGGATACCGTGGTCACGGCTTTCTTCCTGTTTGCAGTAGCCATCATCTTCCTCGGCTGTCTGCGGGAGTGGATCAAGCTGCTGAATGGCTCTAAAAAATCGGTGCTCAATGAAGATCCCTATGTGGCACTGGGCACTGAACCTGCCGCCTAAACCGCCGCACCTGCCATGCACTGCCCAGCCTGCCGCCACACTCTGACTGAGACAGAGGCCGTGTGCGGGCATTGCCAATTCTCGCTCGGGGCACTGAGCGCGCAGATGGGCATCGCGCCGCAGCTGACACCGCCCATCGCTGACTTGGCTGAAGTCTTATCGCGAAAAGAAAAACAGGCGGTGGTCAGTGAGATCGAACGTCTGGAGCAGCGCTTCCCAGACATTGTCGGCATCGTTGTTTTTGCCCAGATTCCAGACAACCTCAGCCTGGAGCTCTACGCATTTTGGCTCTTTAACCGAACGAGTCTCTTCAGCACGATCGAGCAGGGAGGCAGCAATCATGGCGTGCTTTTACTCATCGATGCCGACAAGCCCCGTGCCACCGCGATGATTGGCTATGGACTGGAGCCGCTCATCCCGCAGCAGACGCTGGAGGTCTGCCTGATCGGGGCCTCCCATCATCTGAAGAAGGGCAATCGCGGCGGTGCCGCAGAGGCTTTCTTTCGTGAGCTACCAAGACAGCTGCTCGACCTCTCCAGCGCATGGCCAAAAATCTTTGGTTACTCAGAAACGCACCCTTGGTATGACTCTTCGTCAGGTCAGCTTGTGCAAGCCGTACATCAGCCAGACGGCGACCTTTACTAAAAGAGAAGCGATCATGCTATCCCGCCGCCGATTCCTTTTTGCAGCCGCTTGCAGCACCATGCCTGCAATGGCGGGTGAGCATTTGCCTCAAAGTGTGACCTTCATTGGCAGGAAGAAATTTGAAAGCATCGTGGCAAGGGCCGTAGCTGAAAGATGGGCTGATTTTGCCATGCCGGACCGTGTCACCCGCGCTGCGCTGGCCATGCAGGGCACGCCTTACGTCGGATTCACCCTGGAGATTGATGACCACACTGAATCGGCTTCGGTGAACTTCAGCGGGCTGGACTGCTGGACCTTTTTTGAAACAGCTTTGGGCCTGGCCCGAATGATCCGTCCATCCAAGTCACGCTACGACCCCAGCGACCTGCTGCGTGAGATCGAGTGGACACGCTACCGCGGCGGCAAATGCAAGGGCAACTACCTGGACCGCATCCATTACCTCGAAGAATGGTTCCGCGACAATGATCGCCGTGGCAATGTGAAGGACATCACCAAGTCTTTGGTCAGCACCGTGCCCCTGGAAGGCCGGAAGATTGATGAGATGACCGTGCTCTGGAAAAGCTATCGCTACCTCAAGAACAATCCTTCATTGCGCGCAGGGATGGCAGAGATGGAAGCTGAACTTCAGACGCATCCTTTCCACTACATCCCGAAAGCAGCCGTTGCGGGCATCGAATCCAAGATCCAGAGCGGTGACATCATCGGCATCGTTACCCACAAGCCGCATGTGTATTGCAGCCATGTCGGCTTGGCCCTGCGCACGCAGGATGGTGGCTGCCATTTCATGCATGCCTCCGCCACAAAAAAACGGGTCATCGTGGATGCCAGCATTTCAGATTATCTGCACTCGATCAAAAGCCACGCAGGAATCGTGGTAGCGCGACCGCTGTAATCGTGCACAATACGGACGATGATCCTCGCAGAAATAGACCCTATCCAGATCGCCATCATCGTCATTGCGATGCTGGGTGGCTTTGTGCAATGGATCTGGAGCCTCATCAAGCAGAGCCAGGAAGAGGCTGCGCGCGCTAAAGCGCCGCCAAGCACGGAAGAACAGAAACTACGGGAAGCCGCCTGGAAGAAACAGGTCCAGGCCCCTAGCAGCCCACCACCGCCACCGTTGCCGCAACCTTTAGCTCCGCAGGCCCCCACAGCACCGAACGATCCATGGGCAGCAGCAAAGGAAATCTTTGACCAGATCAAGAAGGAAGCAGCAGGCCAGACCCAGATCCCACCCATGACGCCGCAGCGCCCAGCCAGCGCCAAAAAAGCTCCTGCCTACGTTCCCCCTGCCCTTCCCACACCCCAGGTCGTCACCGTTGCTTCCGTGAATCCGCCGTCACCGCCAATCACCCACGCTACACCGGCAGCCAAAGCCGCCTCAGACAGGCAAGACGGCCTGGAATTACTCAAGGGAATGCTGACCTCACCCGCCTCGATTCGGCAGGCCGTTTTGATGAGAGAAATTTTAGGTCCACCAAAAGCCTTGCAAACCTCCGTAGATTCGCCATTCTAGTAGCCCTTCTCAAAAAAGCACACGCCGGTGTGGTGAAATGGTAGACGCGCTAGACTCAAAATCTTGTTTCGAAAGAAGTGTCGGTTCGAGTCCGACCACCGGCACCACCCTCAGCTTTTCATGAGCCCTGAGGGACATCTCACCAATGGCCAAAAAACGGCTTACATCTCCAGAAAAGGTCGCCATTAAATCTTGGGTTCTGTATGTGCTGCGCTGTCAGGATGAGACGCTCTACTGCGGCATCACCAATGATCTGATGCGACGGGTCAATCAGCACAATCAGGGCAAAGGAGCACGCTACACCAAGGGTCGGGGACCCGTCACTTTATTGAAATCATGGCCAGCTGCGAATATGTCCTGCGCACTCAAAGCTGAGCGAGCCTTCAAAAAATTGACGAAGGAAGCCAAACTCAAGAAGCTCAAAAGCCGCTCACGCAAGGATGCCGTCTCGCTAAAACTGAAGGGGCTGTAATCAGCCGACACGAATACTGACCGAGCGTCCGTGAGCGTCCAGCCCTTCCACTGCCGCAAAGGCATGAACAATCGCCTCTGATTGAGCGCAGCTTTTTTGACTGAGACGAATGATGCTGGTGCGGCGTTGGAACATGTCCACGGTCAGCCCAGGAAAGGACTTCCCTGCCCCGCCAGTCGGCAGAGTGTGACTTGGACCCGCGAGGAAATCTCCGACCGCTACGGGTGAGTGATTGCCAAGGAAAATAGCACCCGCCGTGCGAATGAGCGGCAGGATGGCCGACTCACGCTCGGTGATGAGAGAAAGATGCTCTGGCGCATAGGCATTCACGAGCTTAGCCCCTTCCTCCAAAGTAGCCGTTAGCATCAGGAAGACACCCTTCTCTAAAACTGGCCCCAATTGCGCCTGACGGCTGAGCGTTTGACTCTGCTTTTCCACCTCGGCCACGACGGCTTCCAGCAGCGTGGCGTCATCGGTGATGAAACCAGCCTGACTGTCCTTCCCATGCTCAGCCTGCGCTAAAATATCTGCGGCGATGAAGGCTGGATTACCCGTGTGGTCGGCGAGGATGAGCACCTCACTGGGGCCTGGCAGTAAATCGATCGAGACCACGCCAAAGGCCTGGCGCTTGGCTTCCACAACGTAGCTATTCCCAGGGCCAAAGATCTTCGTGACTGGACGGATCGTCTCCGTTCCATATGCCATCGCTGCGATAGCCTGCGCGCCACCGATCTGATAGACCTCTGTGGCACCCGCCAGCTTCAGCGCGGCAAGTAAGCCTGGATTCACTGCACCATCCTTTCCGCAGGGCGTGCAGACCACAATCTCCGGCACACCAGCGGCAGCAGCCAATGTGACGGTCATGATGGCGGTCGATACGAGCGGTGCAGATCCACCAGGAACATAACAACCGACGCGCTCAAACGGATGATAAACCTCACCGACCTCTCCGCCCTGCTCATTAAGACCCGACCAGTTTTGGCGCAGACTTTTCCGGGCAAAATCAAAGACATTCCTGTGAGCCGACTGCAAAGCAGCCTGCAACGCTGGAGTCGCCGCGTCCCAGGCAGACGCGATGGCGGCAGCAGGGATGCGCAGCGTTTCTGAAGTCAGCGTGGCACCATCAAAGCGCTCCGTAAGCTCGATCAACGCAGCATCACCACGCTCGCGTACGGCCTTGATAACGCCACTCACGTCAATACAAGTTTTTCAAAGACATCAAACGTTTCAGCAGCGTCCCTGGCCGTCAGCGGTTGAAAGATGGTCAAAAATAGAATCTCAAAGTGATAGCGAATCTTGGACAAAAGCCACCAAAGTGGCTTTAATCCTGATCGATGACCGAAACCCATCCAACTGAACTGCTCCAGCAGATCCACGATCTAGCCCCGCACGCTGCGGCTGATTTGCTAGAAAAACAGACACCCGAGGTGGGAGTGACTGTCCTGGAGTCCCTCAATCCCATGGTCGCTCAGCAAACGCTGCAAGAGATGACGGATGAACATCGCTGCAAAGTCATCGCCGCGGCCCCAATCGAAAAAGCACGGCAGTGGATGATCAACCGGCAGTATCCCGAGGACAGCGTCGGCTGGCTCATGGAACCATCCGTCGCGGTCTTCCGCCCTTCAATGACCGTTCGCGATACCATCGAAGCTTTGCGGAAGCTTACCAAACGAGCATTCATCACCTATGGATACGTCACCGATGAATCCAACAAACTTCTCGGTGTGCTCGTCTTTCGTGATCTGATGCTTGGGCACCCCGACGCCACATTGGCTGAGGTCATGTATAAGAATCTCTTCACACTTCTGCCTGAGATGCCCATGACAGATGCCATGAAGCTTACCGTAAACCGCCATATCCCCGTGTATCCCGTTTGCGATGCTGCCGGCCATTTGCTGGGCCTTGTCCGTGGTCAAAATCTCTTTGAAGCACGAGCTATCGAAATCAGTGCCCAGGCGGGAACCATGATGGGCGTGGAAAAGGAAGAACGCCTGAGCACACCCATCTTTACCAGCCTGAAATTCCGTCATCCCTGGCTTCAGGTCAATTTACTGACGGCCTTCATCGCCGCAGCTGTCGTTGGGCTTTTTGAGCACACTCTGGAGCGTGTGGTGTTACTGGCTGCTTTCCTTCCAGTATTGGCAGGACAATCGGGTAACACAGGCTGTCAGGCACTCGCCGTAGCGCTACGCGGCATGACCTTGGGGGAGGTCGATCAGCGGGATTCACGTCGTCTCGTGATCAAAGAGGGGTTACTCGGCTTACTCAATGGACTTCTGGTCGGTTTCAGCGCAGCCCTCGGCATGTATTTCTATGCCCACTTCCAGGGGAATCCCAACGCCCTGACCCTAGGACTGGTAGTTTGGCTATCCATGGTGGCCAGCTGTGTGACCAGCGGTCTTTGCGGGGCCTTGATCCCGCTCACCTTGCGCCGACTTGGTGCCGATCCGGCCACCGCTTCCAGCATCTTCCTGACCACCGCAACGGACGTCGTCAGCATGGGCGTCTTCCTTGGTCTGGCCACGCTGATGGTGAGGTGAGAGGAACAAACGAAACAGTGTGGTAAGCTTGCTTGAATTTCCCCAACTCGAGCCTGAAGCTGGTCCATGTCCCTGAGTTCGCTTCCGCTATCCACACCTTCGCTTCTGTTTCCA
>JAPLUM010000189.1 GCA_026397605.1 Verrucomicrobiota bacterium
ATCATCAAAACTCTCGCACCTTCCGCCACTACCGACATCAAAGCCTTGCGCCGATCTTTCCTCCCTTGGAGCCAGGA
The DNA here is from genome assembly GCA_026397605.1 of Verrucomicrobiota bacterium. Classification (GTDB taxonomy): domain Bacteria; phylum Verrucomicrobiota; class Verrucomicrobiia; order Verrucomicrobiales; family Verrucomicrobiaceae; genus Prosthecobacter. The sequence goes on from JAPLUM010000189.1 coordinate 78, forward strand.
AATCGCTGCTCTCGCGCTGAAAACCAAAGTCACCGATCTCCACGTTTTTCGCTGCTCCATGACCAATGACCTCTGGCCTGGTGCCCCTGCCAACGCCGCTTGGATTCAGCTCACGAAGGACCTGCGCAACCCCTATTGGGGTAAAGAAATGCTGGAGTGCGGAATGGAAGTGAAGCCATGATCGAAGCGCTCATCACTTGGTCACTAAAGAATCGCTTTCTCGTGGTCTGCGACACCCGCAGATCGCACCGAAGTCATCGGCTAGGTCGTGCGTGATGTCGTAGGCTTGGATTCGATCTCCGATGACGATCTGGATCAGTTGCTTCGCGCTACCACGATCGAGCGTCCCGTTCACATTGCGGCAGCTGTGCTGGAGGTGCAGGTTTGAAAGCATAAATCAACGCTTGAGGCAAAGTCTCCGTCAATACGCTCGATCTAGTGAAGCGCCGGCATGTAAGAAGGGAGACGAAACTTGTCTCCCTTCTCCAAATTTGCCGCTGCTCATTCGACGGACCAGTTCACCTCGTGAAAACGTCAGATCTGACACGGTAGAGAGTGCAGCCACCGAATCTGGCTGCGATACGAACGATGAGCGTGTCTGGTGTTTGTGCTATATTCCACCACCAAGTGCTCCCCATCTCCATTTTGCCGTCTCCTCGCATGTTGCTGTGAATCCAGGACATGGCGGCCGTGTCAGACTGGTAGTTGCTGAGAAAGGCGAAGGTATGTGGCCCATATTCTGAGGCATTCGCTCCCGTCTGATCTTGGGCCGAGGTGGACCTTCTCCAGACCATCTGAAGCACATCGCCACGTTGCACCTGTCGGAGCAACGCCATCAAGGCTACACGCTTTTGCTCCGTCGTCAGTGTGGGCAATACTTCCGCGACTTTGATGAACGCGCTGTCCGAGCTGTCCAACCACTGCCAATTCACCACACTGATGTCATTTCTGACGTTGAAAGGCATGACCGGATACCTTCCTGTCGAAAGACGAAAGCCCCACGCTGCCTGATCAAAAGTAGTTTTCAAGAAGCCTTTACATTCACCAACGTAGGCACCAACTCCCTTTGCTGCTGCTGCATTCAAAAACGCATTCACGAGCGCTGGCTGCGCCGACTGTGGTTGAGCCGGAGGTGGCTGGACGAGTGCGTAGTAGGCATCCGAAAAGACCCAGGTGAATAGCCCGTTCGGCGTCGAGTTGGAGAAGCTGCCACCCTGCGGCACTTTGCTCCAGAGACGAAACCAGCATCCCGCCGGGCGTCCTTGGCTCCAGGTGAGCGAGGCTGAGGTTCCAGTTCCCAGGCTAGCTGCATAGATGTCATACTGCCCTTGCCGCGAGCCGATGTAGAGCACGTGCTCCGCCGCATTCACGGGCCGCCAACTCAGGGTAAAGGCCGGAAAAGCAAGGCGGCTGCCCAATGGCGGGGAAGTGATGGTGGACTGCGAAAGAGCAGATGAGGTGATGGAGACGCTTATGAGGCTGAGCGCCAGTGTGCGTAGATGTTGTGTTTTCATGGATGTTTGTTTGTTGGGTTAATGCGGGGCATTGTGGCCTCGACATCCTTCTCACCGCCAGAGCCCCTTCATCGGTGACATCTAAAATGAAAAAAGTGCGACTGTTTCCAGCCGCACCTCATCTCGCCTCCTGTCTGCTGTGGAGAGTCTCTTATGAGCGCTGCTTCCGCGCGTTGCGATAGCCGTCCTTGTATTCCTTTCGCTGGCTGAGTTCGCGCTTGTTGTGCAAGCCGAACGCCTCACGGAAGATGCCGCCGTGAGGTGGTGTGTAGCGATTTTTACTGCCGTCCTTCTGACCGTTTCCGTAGTGCCTGCTCATGTGTTTGTTCTCCTATGTTTTGGGTTCACTTCGGGGAGCTGTTTCTCCCTTCAGTATTACCACCGTCTGGACTCCATGTGTGGTGACAAAAAAAGAGCGCGACTTTCAAAAAAGCCGCGCTCTGT
>JAPLUM010000698.1 GCA_026397605.1 Verrucomicrobiota bacterium
ACTCCGACCCACCACCCCCAAAGCCACGATTCATTGCCCTCCGGCAGTGCAAGCAGACGCTGGGGGCTGTGGCTCAGAGGTGCTGATTTTTTTACCGCAAGAGTTTGGAACGCCGCAGAAGTCAGAAGCCAAAAGTAGCCGACTCAGAAAAGCGGACTCGCCATGTTCAGCCTGATCAAGTATAGTGGTCGATGATCACCACGCTCAGCCCTGACCTCACGACCCCTATTCCTGAACAATTGGCACGTCTGCTGAACTTGCGCCCGGGCGTGAAGCTAGACTGGCAGGCTGACGAAAATAAAACCGTGATTCATGTAAAAGTAGCCACGCCAAGCCGCGAGGAACTTGTGAAGCGTTTGCATGAAATTGGCCGCAAACACAAAAAAGAAGGACAGGATGCCGTGGGTGACCTGATCCGTGAACGCGAGCTAGACCAAGAACTCCGCAGCCGCGTCCTGGAATAAACACGAACATCTCGGTGCATCGCGATCCACACATGGCAGGGATTCCCACATCTGCAGTTTTGCAGCTTGTGTTGCCTGATAAATAAGACGGCTCTGAATTTGGCAGCGCGAGAGATAGCAGAAGACGCAGAGGGCAGAATCGGAATGCTTGTGTTGGTTGCCTGCCTTTCGAGGAGAGGAGTCGAGCTCACCGAAATACTATCTGGAAGGAAAGGCCCAGGCTGGAGCGTTCTCTACGCCTCCCTTAAACCAACATGCGCCCACTCGCACTTACTACACTTCTCATTGCTCTAAGCTTCACGGCCCAGGCAGAATTAAAACTCCCTGCCATCATTGGCGATAACATGATCCTGCAACAGAAGCAGGTGAACCCGATTTGGGGTTGGGATACGCCGGGCACAGACATCACTGTCAGCTTTGCGGGTCAGACTAAAACAGCTAAAGCTGCTGCTGATGGTAAATGGACCGTCAAGCTGGATGCCGTGCCAGCCAATGCGAAACCTGCGATCCTTGGGATCAAGGGAAGCAGCGCTAAAGAACTGAAAAACGTACTCGTTGGTGAGGTGTGGATCTGCTCCGGCCAATCCAACATGCAGTGGAGCGTGCAAAGCTCCTGGGATGCCGATCTGGAAATCGCCACGGCGAAGTTCCCGAACATTCGCCTGATTTCTGTGCCGCAGGTCGGTACGCAAGAACCCCAGCAAGATTTCAAAGGAGCCTGGGTTGAATGCTCGCCACTGACGGTCGGCGGCTTCAGTGCCGTCGGTTACTTCTATGGACGCGTCCTGCATCAGATGCTGGATGTGCCAGTCGGTCTGATCAACAACGCCTGGGGTGGAAGTGCTGCTGAGGCCTGGGTGCGCCGCGATGTTTTGGAAAAAGATCCACGCTTTAAAAATCTGATGGCAAGCACCAAGCAGAATGAAGCCAATCTGCAATCTCCAGAGGGCAAAGCCAAATATGAGGCTGCACTGACTGCCTGGAAGCTCCAAGCGGACGAAGCTAAAAAAGCGGGCAAGCCTTTCACAACACGCGCCCCACAGGGCCCAGAAGGCTGGCTGCGTGGCAATGCCCGCCCAGGTAACATTTACAATGGTGTGCTACTTCCCACGATTGGTTACGGCATCAAAGGCAGCATCTGGTATCAGGGCGAAAGCAATGCCGGTCGAGCATACGAATATGCTTCCTTGTTCCCACTTATGATCAGCCATTGGCGTGAAGAATGGAAGCAGGGCGACTTTCCTTTCTACTGGGTCCAGCTGGCCGACTACCAAGCTGAGAAACCAGAGCCTGGAGACAGCGCCTGGGCCGAGCTGCGCGAAAGCCAGACCAAGACGCAGGCAGCTATCAAAAATGGTGGCCAGGCCGTCATCATTGATCTGGGTGAAGCCAATGACATCCATCCAAAAAACAAACGTGACGTGGCGGAGCGTCTGGCCCGTTTGGCGCTTGTGAATGATTACGGCTTCAAGCTTCCAAGCCGCAGCCCTGAGTTCAAAAGCATCGCCATCACTGGCAATAAGGCTTTGGTCACTCTGGACACGTTTGGTGGCAGCCTGCGCACGGTGGATGTCAATGAAGTCAAAGGTCTGGCTATCTGCGGCGAAGATAAAAAATGGGTCTGGGCCACAGGCAAAATCGCCGGCAACGACAAGCTCGAAGTCAGTGCAGCCAGCGTCGCTAAGCCAATCGCCGTACGTTATGCCTGGTCAGACAATCCAGTGGCCAATCTCTTCAGCAAAGACGGACTGCCTGTGACGCCATTCCGCTCAGATGATTTTGATATGATCACCAAGCCAAAGCTATAAAAACTGAAGGAGTCCGATTGAAGGTCAATTGGACTCATTTCTTCCCAATACACCAGAGGTGCTTGTGGCCACGGATGAAGAGTTGACCGTTGCTTACGGCGATGGAGCCGATGATTTTTTCGCCCAGTGAGTTGGTCGAGATGAGCTCAAAATTGGGGCTGGCTTTGAAAATGAAACAGTCACCGCCTTGGTTAGCGGCGTAGCATTTGCCGTCGGCACTGAGGACGAGAGATGACCAGTTTTGGCTGCTGGGGCCAGGGCCTTTGAGGCGTTCGTTCCAGATCATTTCGCCTGTTTTGAGACTGCGACATTCAGCGATGCCGCCATCACTCAAAATATAATGGTGACCGTCATGCAGGATGCCGCTGCCGATGCGTTGGCCGACTTTAGGCAGATGCCACAGACGCTTTGAGGTCACATCGCCAGCGCCACCTGCTTTGACGGCGACGCCCATGCCACCGTAACCACCAAAGGCAATCACGACATGATCAGGAGTCATCAGCGGTGAGTTATAAATGAGAGGGTTCAGGCCTGCGCAGGTCCAGAGTTCTGCTCCATGAGTGGGATCAAAGGCGGCGATGCGGCCAGGGTAGGGGAGGATGAGTTCATCATGTTTATCGATGTTGCGGAAGATCGGGTCAGCCCAGGAACCGAGCCATTTTTTATTCCCGCCTTCACCGGAGGCACCGCCTGGTTCGTCGTGTTGCCAGAGCGTCTTACCCGTTTTGAGATCAAAGGCATAGAGGGTGGTCTTTTCACCTGGGCCGAAGTTTAGGAAGACACGATCCCTGGCGATGACGGGCGAGGTGCCGCTGCCCCAAATATGGCGCTGCTGGCCGAGGTCGGTTCTTTGCCAGACTTCTTTGCCTGCGAAGTCATAGCAAAAAAGGCCTGCGCTAGCAAAGAAGACGACGATATGGCTGCCATCAGTAGCGGGTGATCCGGCGCAAAGTGGGTTCGTTTCATGAGTAAGCTCGGGCTCTTTGTGGGTGGTGCCAGCTTCCCAGAGTTGTTTGCCCGAATTACGATCAAAGCAGATGAGCAGGCGACAGTGGGCTTTCTCGATGGCCTG
>JAPLUM010000696.1 GCA_026397605.1 Verrucomicrobiota bacterium
TGACCGATCCTCTGCTTGATGACTTGATCGATGAATTGAAAACCACGATCACCGCAGGCGGCTACCCCAGCGGCACATTAGAGGGCATCATCTCCTCACACCTCGGCGCGGCATCCTCACTGACCACCGCGCTCAATGATCTCGGTGATCCGGTTTCCAACGCGAACGGCTTCCTCAATAACCTCAAAACGCGGCTGATGAACATCGAGAACAGCATCGACGCGATCATCGATGGACTATTGAAGATCGACGCTGGCGAAGACCGCCGCCTCGTCTTTGAATCGCTCGCCGCCGAGCTGGTCGATGTGCTCAGCACGCTCGTCGATTCCAGCGTCATCTCGGACCAGCTCAATGATCTCATCCAAGACCAGTCTGCCACGCTCGATTCCGTCACCGCCACGCTCACCGCCGTGAAAGCCACCGTCACCGCCGTGCGCTTGCAAATCGAAGGCGCGACCGATCTCGGTGAAGAACTCCAAGAGATCGTTAGCGGCGCGGGCGGCCAGATAGACATCAACGCCGTGACCGCCGCCGTTAACACCGCCGCGAACGATCTCGTGCTCGGCGCGACGACGCAAGACCTCGAAAACCTCGATGAGCTTGCCGACGAATGGCGTGCGGAGATCGCGCAGAAGATCAAAGACGAGTTGTATGCGAAGCCGCTCGTCGCCGACATCCAGGAGTCCGTGAAGGAGCGCATCTACGACGTGCAGGCTAGCTTCAACGAGGCTGTGGACACCGCGTTCGCCTCGCTCAATGCCGCCGTGCGCGAGGCGCTCTCCGACGTGCTCGCCGGACTCGATGAGAGTATCAACCCGCTCGAAGGCAGCTTCGCCGATGCCATCGGCGCGGGTTCCATCACCGGCTTTGCGCACATCAATGGCGACAGCCTCGATCTCCTGCGCCTCGACGCGATGGTCGAGATGAACCTGCCCGATGCGATGACGCTCGCTGGCTATTTCCAAATCAAAGAACTCGACTCCGATGGCCCCGGCACCTGCATTCCCGGCACGGTCGGTGCGAACACCGTCGAGATCATGATCGGTGTTGAGGATGTGAGCTTGGCCTGGGTCGGCCTCGGTCTGAATGGTGATGTGCGCGCCGACATGGATGTGAAGTTTGGCATCGCCGCCGGTGCGCCCGTTTCACTCGGTGGTGCGTTCGAGCTGACCAACGGCACCATCGACTTCGAGACCTTTGAAATCTACGAACTCGGCGCGTCGGTCATGTTTGGTGACACGGAGAACTACATCGCGGCGAGCGTGGGCGTGACCTTCGCCGACTACAGCCTGGCGGCATCTTCCTCGGCAGATCATGCAACCTCGAACCGCTCGAACTCATCGACCCGCTCGTCGCCAGCGTCATCACCACGCCGAGCATCACCGGCATCTATGCGTATGGCGCGGCGACTTTCCCGATTATCGGCGGCGGCTGTTTCTTCAATATCAGTGCCAAGGTCGGCGCAGGCGTGTTCTACTTCGCCGAAGGCCCGACTTTCGGCGGGCGCATGGATCTCGGCATCTATGGCGAGGCTTTGTGCGTCGTCGAAGTCGGTGGCGAGATCGCACTCGTCGGAGTCAAGAGCGGCGCTGTTTATTCCTTCGCAGGCACCGGCCGCGTCTTTGGCAAAGCCGGCATCTGTCCGATTTGCACCGAAGCCGACTTCCAGGTCGATTTCAAATACACCACCAGCGGCGGCTGGGATGTGAATTACTAGCCGCGCACTTTTTTAATCATCATGTTTCGCACCTTCATTCTAACTCTCATTGCGGCGGCAACACTCGGCGCGCAGCCCGCGCTCGACCAGACCCTTGTCTTCACCGGCACCACGGCCACGCTCGGTGCGGAGACGTTTGCGTGGCTGGTGTGGCAGCCGAGTGATCCGCTGCTCATCGTCGGCAGAAACGTCGCCATTTACAGCAAGGCGGGCAATGCAGCATCCGCAGCGGCCTTCTCGCGCATCTCGGTCGTGGAGTATTCAGCAGACACGCGGCTCATTCAATCGCTGCTACCAGTTTCTCAAAAACTCGGGCAAAATCTCACCGAGCTAGATGGACTACTCACGGAGATGCTGAAGGACGCGATGCCTGCGGGCACTGTCACCACGGCGGAAAAGATCTCCGCTCTGCTCGCAGGCGCGAATGCCAACGCGGCGAACATGCAGCGTGTGATTCTTCTCGGCAGACAGCATCCGGCCATCGCGATGTGCGGCGGCTTCGGCATGGCGGACAAAATCCCAGCGGTCGGTGTGCGGACGTATGAGCTGCGTGAGTTTGATCTCGCCTCGGGCGCTGACATCGGCGTGCTCGGTCGCGTAACAGTCGATCCTGCAGCGGTACTAGTGCTACCAGCTCCAGGGCGGCCGTTTGAAGTGAAGGACGAGAGCGTGAAGGGCAATATCAACATCGGGATGCGCTGGGAGACGCCAAATGCGCTGCGTGATCTCGCGCCGCTGCACTACGGCTACGACGTGTATCGTGTGCCGAAAGCGACCGTGCTCGCGCGCGGTTGGGACACAACGCCACCATCATCCGTCGCCACGCTGCTCACCGGCGCGGGCGCGGCGAAAGTGAATCGTCTCGCCGTGCTGCCACCTGCTTTGCTCGATGCCGCGCAAGCCACAAATCCCGCCGACACGGCCACGGTTTTCCTCAACGACGACAACAGCCGCTTCGACGGCGGCACGGATTTCAATGATGGTCAAGAGTTCGGCTGGGTCGCCGTCGCACGCGATCTGCTCGGTCGTGGTGGTGTGCCATCGCCGGTGATGCTGGCGATGATGCAAAACCGCATGCCGCCGAATCCGCCGCAGCATGTGCAGGTGAAAAATGTGTCCACTTACAACGGCACCACGCGCGATCAGCGCTTCACGATCACCTGGGATGCGCCTGAGCTTCCGCCCGGAAAGACGTTGCTTTCTTATGCGGTGTATCGCTGGCGCACACCGGCGGACATCGCGAAGAAAGGCCGCCATCTTGATCCGGTGACGAACAGACCCGATGCAAACTTGATCGCCATCATCTCCGCTGCGCCAACAGCCCACACTTTCACCGACAACGGCCTCACCGCGCCACCTCCGTGGGCCGAGGTCGAACTGCCAGCGCCGAGCGTGCCGACGGATCTCGGCAAGACGTTCTATTATACCGTGCGCGCCATCGACAACACCGTGGCGCAGAATCTCTCCGGCCACAGCGCGCCTGCGTGGGGTGTGCTGCGTGATCGCGAAGGGCCAGCGGGTGCTCACGGCGGATTGAATCTTCGCTGCTACAATCCCGCGCTGACCTTCACCGAGTTCACTCAGGTGAACAAGACCGGGCTGACCGATGACCAGGGTCATTTTATTTTCACCTGCCTGAGCACGCTGCCGCGCGGACTCGACTGGGCGGAGTTTCGCATC
>JAPLUM010000018.1 GCA_026397605.1 Verrucomicrobiota bacterium
GATAACCAAGGCGATAGTCGAGCGGATGCTGCCGTACCAGGGGCTCTAGAAAAGCAGCTGCCCGCTCCCAATCCTGCTTGGTGGTAATGCTTTTCACCAAAGTCAGCGCATCATCTGCATCCATCTTATCTCCACCCGCCATTTCGTAGAGCTGGCGATAACCCGTATTTTCATCCCCGCACTCAATCTGGATACTGGCCATGAGCTGCTTAATGCGGGTACCACGATCTTTAGCCTTTACCCGCTCCAGCGTCTCCAGAGCACGCTTCCACTGGCCCATGTCGAGATCAAGGCGCGCGATCTTCTGGGCAAGCTCAATGTCATCTGGGCGTAAGCGTGCCGCCTCACGCAGGGCGCGCTCTTGCTCGGTCGTGTTGGCCGAGATACGGTGTATTTCTGCCAGAGCCAGCCAAGGAGCTGCATCACTCCGATTCGTGCGCTGCCGCTCCTGAAATTTCTCAGTGAGCGCTTTTAACTGCCCACGCTCGCTTGCCATCCGCGCCAGAGAGGCCACCCAGCGCATCTTGTCCTCAGGCTTTTCCGATTCCTCATAACGGCTCAGGTAAATGCGCTCGGCATCAGTCAGTTGGCCAAGTTCCGCATAGGCTGTTGCCAGAGTATCTGCCACGGCTTCATCATCCTCAAACTTCCGCACAGCGGAACGCAGCAACTGCAGGGACTCCCGCACCTTACCATTCAGACGCAGCAGCCTAGCCTCGCTCAGCCAAGGCTGCACAGAGCCTGGAGACAGGGTTTTCCAATCAGCGATGTATTTGAGAGCCTCATCGGACTTGCCATTACGCTCGGCCAGTTCGGCTAGCCGCTGGACATTGTTGGAAGTGCGTCCTCCAGGCGTGGTTAGCAGCTTCTGCGCCTCATCATAGGCCCGCAGCCAATCCTGGCGTGACTCCATCAGGCGCTGGAGACGCGTTTGAGCTGCCAGAGCATTTTCAGGGATCATGTCACGCAGGGCTTTTTCAGAACCCACTAGGTCTCCTGATTCTTCTAAAAGGGTAGCCAGCAGGATCTTCTCGTTCGCCCCCAGAGAAGCTTGGGCCATGAGTTCAGCGATGGTCTTTTCCAGCCGTCCCTCTTTCTCGGTGGCGATCACGATTTGTCGGAGGGCATCATCTAGCAGATTCAGATCCTGGATGGCACGGACACGAGCCAGAGCCCATTTCAGCGCGTCTTCGTCCTTTTTAGCGGCTAAAGCTGCATTCACCAGAATTCCCAAATAGCGCTCGTTTTGGGCAAACTCGGTGGCACGGCCTTGCAGGACTTCCACCGTAGCCTCGGATTCATTGCGAGTCATCAGCGCCTGCCCCACAGCGATGAGTTGGATCAAATCACCTGCTTTGGCCAGATCACGCCAGATGCCAATCGCCACCTCCTTTTTCCCGAGGCGATGCAAGTAATGCGCCTGGGCTTCCTTGGCTGCCGCGCTTTCAGGAAAGGCCTTGGCCATGATTTCATACGCAGTCGTGGCCTCAGCCTGATGCTCCCAGCCCTCGTAAAGCCGTGCGACACGCAGATGATCAAACTCCGTCGTGCCTTCCGTAGCGATGTATTTGTCCAGCGTAGCCTTTGCTGCGCTCGGGTTCTTGGCCCGTTCTTGCAGCGTGGCTAGGCGAATGAGCAGCTCACGATCATTCGGCGCCTGGGTTAATAACACTTCCGTCTGCTCGATGCCTTCTTGGAATTTCTCGAACTGCTCCAGCAGAGCCAGGTAACTCTCGCGCAACTCACGCTCACCAGGGGTCTTTTTCAAAATAGCGGCAAAAAGAGCCAGCGCCTTGTCTTTTTCCCCCAGCTCCGCGAGCACGCGTGCCTCAGCTTTTTGCAGAGCCACCCGCTGAGGATGGGCGGCGGAGAGTTCGGCTAGCCGGGTGGATAGGCCGGTCAGATTCTCATCTCGGCGGAAGATAGCTTCTAGCTGCGCTAAGACTTCCCCCTCGATCCATGAACCCTGACCCGTGGCCGAAAGCGTGTCAGCAATCGCCTTCAGCGCCTCCTCCTTCTTGCCACTGCGGATCATGATCTCCGCAAGCCGGAGCTGACGCAGAGTCCGCTCATAAGCGTCTTTCGTGCGCGAGATCAGCGCCGTCATCTGCGCCTCCGCCTCGCCATACAGGCCCTCCTCTAGCTGTAGCTCGATGACCTCTTCAGCCAGATCATCGTCGTCTTCGTTCAGCTTCAAAAGATCACGCCAGGCCTGGAGAGCAGGCTCAGGCTTGCCTGTGCGCAGCAGCCAGCGACCACGCAAGGTCCCGATCTCCCGCTGTAGATCACTGCTAGGCTTGTTTTTTTCACCTTCAGCGAGAGAGGTCAAAGCCGCGGTGAAATCCAGGATTCGAGCTTCAAGCTTAGCACGCTGCACCCAGGCGCTGCTATTGTCCGCATCTTTGACCAGCGCCGCCTTGAAGGCATTTAGGGCAGCCGTCTCATCCCCCTGCTGCTCGTGAAAGAAGGCAAGGATCAACTGATCAGCTGCCAGAGCCTCAGCCGCCTCTGCCTTTTTGGTTAGAAAAGCAGCCAACTCATCCGTGCTCCCCGTCTCTAACCAAGCAGCATAAAAGCGATCATAAAGAATACCAGCCTGCGGACGCTTTAGCAGCATCTGATGGTACTTTTCCACCTCAGGAGCTACCTGAGCCACTAGGGTGCCGAGAGTGACCAAGTAGGCGAAAAAACGAATAAAAGCGCGCATGCAGGAGAATGTTTATCAGAAATGGACTTCCTCAGACAAGATAAAATTAGATTTGATCAAAGCAGATCAGGGAATTATTGAATCATCCACCACTAAATCAAACCCATGAAACAACTCATCTACTCGACCAATCTTCTACTTCTTAGCTTAGTGCT
>JAPLUM010000895.1 GCA_026397605.1 Verrucomicrobiota bacterium
AGGGCTTGGTGGGTTGGTCAGGTTTGTTTGGACTCGTTTGTGCGAACGCTGCTGATGACAGCGAGAGGGTGGAGAGGAAGAGTATTGTTTTCATGAGGTCGTGGGAATGGTTTTGCACCGCGAGAGATCGGAAGACCGCAGAGGATTTTTTGAAGTGCCGTTCTCTGCGGTCTTCCAATCTCTGCGGTGTGGCGGCTTTCACGGCGTTTGTTGGTTGGTAAGGTGGGTGGGTCGGATGTTTACAGCTTCACGGCTTGCTGCCCTGACTCAGCCTTCGGCTTGGGTTCCAATGCGGCGAGGGTTTGTGCATCCGGTTTGTCCGGCCCGATTTTGATCGTGTGTTTGCCGGTGGAATAGACACGCGTGTGGAATCGGCCGCCTTGCGCGCGGATGGTGTAAAGGACATCACCGGTGGCGTCCTCGATGACTTGCACGACGGGGTTGGCTCCGTTTTCAAAGACGAGTTCGGGCAACCAGCCGAGCACTTTGCGGCCATCGTTGTTTTCCATGGCGACGGTCATGGGCCAGCCGGGGAACTGGGCTTTTTCGCCGTCGAAGAAGCGAGGCCTGCATTCGAAGGTGATCTGGCGGGTTTTCTTGTCGAAGCGGGCGATGCCGTAGCCGTCGGCACGCTGGCGTTCGTCCTTGATGTCGGGCGGATTGGCGTAGGCCATCATGGAGAGCTTGTTGCCGAAACCGTCTTTGAAATCGCCGGTCCATGGCAACGGACTGTTGGGCACGGGATTGGGGCCGGGCTTCTCATCGAGCGGATGCCACCAGCGACCGTAGGTGGTGTTCACCAAGGCGGGACTAGTGAAGGAATAGGGTCCATCGCCGTGCTCGGTGATGCCTTGCTTGGTGACGACGGCCAGGTGTTGATCGCCGCAAAGATGCACGGCCCAGGCGCGGCGGATTTCTTCGAGCGCACGCTTGCGTGGCGTTTGGGGCCAGCCATTGCAGTCGAGGTCGGCGAGGAGGCGCTCATCTTTCTTGCCATGCATGTGCACGGCACCGCAAAAGGAAGTCGCGGAGAGCACGGCTTTCATCTCGCTACCGGTCCAGTCCTGTGCCCAGTCGTGCAGGAATTTTTCCTGGCGCTCGCCGAGCAATTGCAGTCCAGGAAGGTCAACCGTCTTCGGATCGTAAGCGGGGTCGTTGATGTGATCCGGGCGCGGCCCCATCACGGGAATCTTGCCGAACGGGCCGGACTTGAACTTGCGATCTTCCAGAATGGCAAAGTCCACGCCACCGACTCGCAAGCGGGTGAAATAGACCGTGATGCCGCGTTCGACGGTCGCTGGATCGACCGGATCGGGCAGGTTCCAGGCCTGCTGGCGTTGCACTTGGTTCACATACTCCGCCGGATAGAGGAAGCCACCATCACTGCCATCTTCGCGGAGACACTGCTTGCCGTTCTCGCCCCAGAGATTCGGCTGGCCGACGTCGTGATCATCGGGGATGCAAATCGTCGGCCGGTCGCGCATCACATCGCGGAACTGAAGCCCGAACTCGATCCAGCCCGCGGTGTGCTCGGTGTGCCGATAGGTCTGGTCGCCCGCAAAGAAGAGCAGATCGGGATCTTGCGCCCGCAGATGCTCGACGATCTCCGGCCGCAGTCCGCCGGTGCGGCTGGAGTTGCAGGACATGTTGGCGATGACGATTTCATTCTTGTCGATGGGATCACGCCGGATCAGGCCCTCAAACATCGCCTTGTCGCCATGGCGCACGCGATAGGCTACGTTCTGCGTGGCATCCCATTTCTCGACGCGAAAATGCGAACTCCAGCCGGGATAGAGGATCGCTTCCGTGGCGACCTTGGTCCAAACGCCATCGCGTTGAAACTCTAACCTCGCCTGACGTTCCTCATCGGGCTTCAGCGGAAAGAACTGCGCTGTCAGCTTCAGCACACCGTGATCATGCGTGTAGAGCGCAAAGGCGACGATCTGATCTCGCGGCACGTCCATCGCGGGAGGCAGCGCGGCTTTTTTCGCTGAGGGCTGTTTGGCATTCCACCATTCGCCTACCGCGAGGGAGTCGAGCTGTGGATAGGTGGCGCCGAATGGGAGCGCTGCCTCAGTCGCAGAGACGGAGGAAGTGGAACCACGCCAAAACAGGAGTGGGGTGAGCTTGAGTAGAAAGCGGCGGGTGATGTTCATGATCGTGAATGGGTAAGGTTTGCGGTCAAAGCGTCTTTAAATAGGCCGCGAGATCGGCGATGACCTGGGCGGTGAGGCCGAGTTGATCGGCGGAGAGCATGAGGGATTTGTTTTTGAAGACCTTCATCTGCTTGATGCGGTCGCGGGGGATGAGCTGGCTGATGCCGCCCATGGAGTCGAGCATGACCGGATCGCCGATGCTGCGGGCGATGCCGTCGATCTGACCGCCGTCTTTCAGCTCCACATGGGTGAACTCGTAACCATGGGCGATACCCTGCGACGGATCCGTGACCGCAACCGCAAAGGCTTCTGCTCCTTGATCCTTCACCCAACCAGCGAGATCGGGGCCGAATGAAATCCCGACGCCTTCGATCTGATGACACATGACGCAGCGGGCGGAGGCGGCTTTGCCACGAGCGACATCACCGGCGAGTTTGGTGATCTCGGCAGGTGCGGGCAGCTTCGATCCCTTCATCGCTGGAGGCGCGATGATGTTCTGGAGCACGATCTTCTCGGGATCGTAGATGCCGCGTGTTTTCAGAAGCTCCTTCGTGCCGAAGTCCTTCCACTGATCCATGCCACGATTGAAGAGCCACCACTTGGCTTGCGTCGCGAGCGGAACATCCGTCCCACCCGCGATGTCCACGATGGCCATCACGGTGTCTTTGTTGCCGATGAAGGCGAGCGTGTCGAAGGCGAGACGGCGATCTTCAGCGCGCAGTGAGCTGGCTTTCGCGCGCTCGATCAAAGCGGGCACAGCCGCAGGAGCGAGCAGCCTCCAGGTGATGTGGGCAAAGGTCGGCGACCATTGCAGGGGTGCGGTTTGGGTCTTGGCAAGTTCGGCCCACACGTCGGCTTCGATGCCGTCCGCAGCCATGCCGCAGGCTTCGAGATAAGTGCGGTCGGTGGCGTCCGTGAACTTGGCGAATAGTTGGAGCACCAGGTCGCGCTTGTCCGCGCCTTTGATATCGCGCAGCAGAATGGCGATCTCGCGGCGCACTGCGGCGCTCGGGTCGGCGATGAGTTCGCGGATCATCGGCAGCACTTCCACACTAGCATTGCGCAGAGAGCGGAGGGCTAGCAGGCGTTGTTCGGCATCGGTGTGCTTCAGGCGCTCGCGGCAGAGCGCGGAGCCTTTTTCACCGAGCAATGGCAGCAGCCAAACGGCGCGAGCACTGATCCAGCGATCCTTGTCGGCGAGCACGGCTTCAACGGCGGTGAGCGATTTTTCACCCGACACTTTCAGCGCGTTGAATCCAGTGTTGCGCACATGCACAGCGGGACTTTTCAGCAGCGTGATGGAATCGGCAATGGCGTCGCCAGTTGGCTTGGCGATGCTCGGTTTGAATCCCTTCGGCGCAATGCGGTAGATGGCACCGGAAGTGCTTTCGTCCGTGTCATTGTGCCCGCCCACGCCTTTGTCGAACCAATCGGCGACGTAGAGCGCGCCATCCGCGCCCACCACGATATCGGAGGGGCGGAAAAGATCATCGTCTGGGGAGGCGAGGATTTCGGAACGCTTACCGAGTTCCATCGCGGCCCCGCTGCCGAGCTTCGGTTGATAGCTGAAGATCACACGCTGACGAGCCTCGGCGCTGAGCAACGATCCCGCATATTTTCCTGGAAGCGCACCATTCTCATAGACCGCGATCCCCGTCGGCGAGCCATTGCCATAGATGTCACCGGCAGGCAGCGAGCCTGGATCTTCCTGCCGCCAATGGGCGATGGGAACCGTTTGTCCGGGACGTTTGTCGGCCTGCCAACTGCGCAGTCCATCCTTTGAGAAATAACCCATGAAGCCGCCTTCCATCAGCCAGGTGACGCGACAGGCCGGCGGATCGTCATTGTCATTTTGAAACATGTCGCCAAACGACGAGAGGCATTCCTCGTAGCTGTTGCGGAAACCGTGGCCGACGATCTGCATGCCTGATCCATCCGGATTGAAGCGCCCGATCGCACCGCTGATCCAGACGCGACCGTCATCGCTGGCTTTGCCGGCATATTCCTCGGGGTTGTTGAACCACTCGGGAGTGCCACCGCCACTCTTGTAATAGGGGCCACCAAGACGAAACGTTTTGCCATCTTTGTCCGTGACCTGAGCGCCCGTGTTGCCTTGATTGAAATACCATTTCCCGTCCGGCCCGGCGATCACGGCATGAAGGCTGTGATCATGATTCCTCGCATTGAAGCCTGTGAGGAGTTCCTCGCGAGTGTCCACCGCGGGGTCAAACTTCTGGTCACGGTTCACATCCGTGTAAACGATGATGCTCGGCGGCTGAGCTACGACGATCTTGTTATCAAACACGCTCACGCCGAGCGGCGAGACGAGCGCCTTTTCCTGCACGAAACAATGCGACTTGTCCGCCTTGCCATCGCCATCGCTGTCTTCGAGCACCATGATGCGATCTCCCTCCGGGCGACGCGTCACGTGCTTGCGATAATTCACGCCCTCCGCGACCCAGATGCGCCCGGTGGCATCGGTGTCCATATTGGTGGGATTGAAAAGCATCGGCGTCGTGGCCCAGACGGTGACTTCGAGATCGTCCGGCACCCTGAGGTGATCGACGGGAACGCTGGCGGGCGGCGCTTGAGCGAGCGCGTGAGTTACCGGAGCCAGCAAGAGCGTGGCGAGGGTGAGAGTGTGTTTGATCATTGAATTCAATTAGGGCTTGGCGTTGGGCGTTGATTTTTCCTCATTCAACAGCTCCGGGAGTGATGCTTTTTTCTTCTTCGCTTTGGGTCCGCCCACGCTGCCTTGCTCGGGTGCGTCGTAATGCGGCGAGGGCGTATGCTCGGCGGTCATGATGGATTCGATCTTTTGAACGATGTCCGGGTGAGCGGCGGCGATGTTTTTCGCTTCGGCAGGATCGGCCTTGAGGTCGTAGAGTTCGAGCGGGGCCTTGGTGCCGAGCCGGTAGCCTTTCCAATCGCCCATGCGCACGGCCTGCTGGAAGAATGGCTCATAAATTTCGAAGTAGAGCGACTCACGCGGCTCTTGCTGACCTTTTCCGAGCAAGGTCGGCGCGATGGAATGACCGTCGATGCCCTTCGGCGCGGGAACTCCGCAAAGGTCTGCGGCTGTCGGTAAAAAATCCATGAACGAGGTGAGCACGTCACTGGTCGTGCCCGCATGAATCTTCCCCGGCCAGCGTGCGATGAATGGCGTGCGCATGCCGCCCTCGTAAAGCATCCGCTTGTAGCCGCGCAGGCCACCGGTGCTGCCGAGCGGCTCAATGAACTCAGGGTTGGCACCGTTGTCGGAACTGAAGATCACCAGCGTCTTGTTATCGATGCCGAGGTCGCGCAACTTCTGCATCACACGACCGACGTCCTTATCAACGAGTGCGACCATCGCGGCGTAATTCCTGATCTCCTCCGGCCATTGTTTCTCGCCAAAGACTGGATTCTCAGGGATGACGAAATCGCCATGTGGCGGTGTCCATGCGGCATAACAAAAGAACGGGCGGTCTTTATGTTGCTCGATGAACTTCAGCGTCTCATTGGCGATGCGGGTGTGAGAATAGTCTTCCCACGTTTCCTTGCAGGATTGCTGGTAAGGCACATCGACACTGTTTCGCACCAGATGGTCGGTGTAGTAGTCGTGCGCGTGTTTCTGGTCGTAGTAGCCGAAAAAAACATCAAAACCTTGCTTCTCCGCCACCCCGGTCGTGTCAGGATTGCCGAGCCCCCATTTGCCGAAGCCACCCGT
>JAPLUM010000170.1 GCA_026397605.1 Verrucomicrobiota bacterium
CATCAGGTCTTTGAGCTGGATCTTGCCAAACAGGAATCACGTGTGGTGGCGGGCAATGGCCAAAAAGGTGTGCCCAAAGATGGCGCGAAGGCTACAGAGTCCCCACTGGTCGACCCACGCGCTGTAGCACCAGATCGCCTGGGTAATCTGTACATCCTCGAACGTGGTGGCAATGCTCTACGTGTGGTGGACAAAGAAGGCCTGATCCACACCGTGGTGAATGCCAGCGGGAAAAAGGGTGGCACTGGCGATGGTGGCCCAGCTCTGGAAGCCACGATGAATGGCCCCAAACATCTGTGCACAGATGCCGACGGAAACGTCCTCATTGCCGATGCTGAAAGTCACCTGATCCGTCGCTACATCCCAGGCACCGGAAAGATCGAGCGCGTCGCAGGCACCGGGCAGCAAGGCAGAGCGGGTATCGGTGGTGATCCCTTAAAATGCCAACTCTCTCGCCCCCATGGAGTGACCATTCACCCGGCCACAGGTGACCTCTACATCACGGACAGCTACAACAACCGCATCCTCCACATCCAGAAACAGTGATGGATAAACGGCTGCAGCAACTCCGTGATTCAGCCACTGCGGCGCATGTGCTGCCTCTGGTTGTGTTCACCGTATTTCTGGTCCTGCCTGGTCTATTCCAGGTGAAAAATCCAGAGCTACCCTGGTATCAGCATGCGCCAGAGCATTGGGTGTATCCCCTTCAGACCCTTGTCTGCGCGGCCTTGTTATGGAGCTACCGTCGTTTTTATCAGCTGTCACCCTGGCGCGATTTCTCCCTCGCTGCGGCACTTGCCGTGGTTGGCATTGTCATCTGGATCACCCCGGCCTGGATCTTCATCAAACTAGCCCCTGGAGACAGCCCACCCGAGTGGTGGTCGTGGCTGGGATTGGTGGAGCGGAAGGAAGGCTTTGATCCCGCCGTTTTGTCCGCATGGCCAGCCTGGGAAAAAGCGGCCATCTTCATGCGCTTCCTACGCATGATCTTCGTCGTGCCGCTTGTGGAGGAACTCATGTGGCGCGGCTTTCTCATGCGCTATGTGAATGCAGGTGAGTCCGACTGGCGCAGCGTACCTTTCGGCACTCACACTTGGAAAGGCTTTTGGATCGTGTCCCTCATGGTCACACTTATTCACAATCCAGAGGACTACTTAGCAGCCTTCATTTGGGCCAGCCTCACCTATGCCTTAGCCGTGCGAAGCCGCAGCTTAGGAGCCTGCGTGATCATGCATGCCATTGGGAATCTTCTATTAGGCATCTATGCGCTCAAAACGCAGCAATGGGGCTTCTGGTAAATCTTCGTTAAATCGCGGTTGCGCACCGTCTTCAGAACATCATACTCGCAACCCTCCCGAAAATGTCTTCTTCCGTTAAAATTGCTGTTTTAGGTGCCAGTGGATACTCTGGCATTGAGCTCCTCAGGCTCCTGCTGCGTCATCCCCATGCAGAGTTGGTGGCAGTGACCTCACGCACTTTGGCGGGCAAGGCTTTGTCGGCTGAGTTCCCGCGCTTTCGTGGAGTCAGTGTAGCCGACAAACTCACCTTCACCAATCCTGCAGTCAGCGCGCTGAAAGACACCGGTGCAGAGATCGCTTTTCTTGCGCTGCCGCATGGCGTGTCGGTGGAGTATGCTAAGCCACTCTTAGAAGCAGGCATGAAAGTCATCGATCTCAGTGCAGACTTCCGTCTGCGCAGTGCATCTGTTTATAAAGAGTTCTATGCGCATGAACACGCTGCCCCTGAGCTACTGGATGAAGCCGTGTATGCCCTACCAGAAGTGCGCGCAGACGCCATCCGCCAGGCACGCCTGATCGCCTGCCCAGGCTGTTATCCCACGAGCATTCTTTTGCCTCTGATCCCGCTTTTAAAAGCAGGACTCATCACCGCTGATCCCATCGCCGTCTCCAGCATGAGCGGCGCCAGCGGTGCAGGCAGAAATGCCAGCGTTCCCCTGCTCTTTTGTGAAGTGCAGAACAGTGTGCGCAGCTACAGCGTGCCCAGCCACCGCCACCTGAGCGAGATCAGCCAAGAGCTGGCCATCGCCGCAGGGCGTGAAGTGCCACTCAGCTTTGTGCCGCATCT
>JAPLUM010000710.1 GCA_026397605.1 Verrucomicrobiota bacterium
TGATGTTTCTCACTAAAGGCTTCGAAGACCGCATCCCATTCCTCGCGCTTCTTGGTGAGTAGCACCGCATGGATTTCACGTCCGATCGTTTGCAGCCGATCTCCCACAATCCCGCCTAAAGCGCCCTGCATTCCCTCGCGGAACTGCCATTGCAAGACGATCCAAAACCCAACACCAAGCACGACGACATTGACCAGTAACCAAAAAAGGATGCGGGCGTAGAGATTGAAGAAACGGCGTGGCATAATGGGGATTTCATCATGCTACGTCAATTGTGCAGGGATGAAATAAAAACCTCCCCACCCGATCACTCTTGGAGAAGCACAAAAACGCCCATTTTATTGCCAATCACTACATCAAGTTTGCCATCTTTATTGACATCTCCTGGGGTGACTTCGGTGCCGACACCGCTGGCTTCATCGATGAGGTGTGGGATCATCTCAGCGCTGCCTTTTTCACCACGTTTGATTTCCCACCAGTAAAGCACTGGCGCGGCATTGGGCTCGTCGTCTTTGAGCGGACCGTGAGCCCAGCGGCGTTTGCCGGTGACCACATCCATCACCCCATCACCATTCATATCTGCCAGCTGCATGGCATGGAGTTGGCTGAATTTGATACCCTGTTTGTTTTCCTCAGGCGTGGCTCCCATGACCTTGTGCGCGGTGAAACTACCGTCTTTCTTTTGCTCATACCAACCAAAGCCATACCCATGGGCATCGTAGCCAGTGATCACATCATTGAGCTTATCTCCATTCACGTCATAGACGAGGATGAAGCTGCCGCCGCGCTGACCTTCAGGGGCAAATGGGCCTGGATGGAAAAGCCAGTCACTGTCCTTGCTCATGTCCTTGGGTTGCTCACGCCAGCCTTCTTTATCCAGGATGTCAGGCCGACCATCACCATTCACATCGCCGAAACCGTAGCCATGAGTGTACTTAAAATACTTCTTATCGTTCTCAGGCGACTTGGGTGAAATGGCGCGGAATTTGGCTTTGCCGAAAGGATTCTTCCAGTCGATCTCCGCATACCCAAGCTGGCCACCGGTGTGACAGATGAGTTCAGGCTTATTGTCACCATTCATGTCACCCAAGGTGGGGGATTCATTATCCGTCACATCAAAGATGCTGTGTCGCTTCCAGTCACCTGGCTTGTTTTGCGGATTTTCAAAGACCCAGGTTTCTTTTCCTGGCCAGGAGAAAACCAAGATGTCACTCCAGCCATCCGCATTGAAATCATAAGTGTAGGTCAAGAAATAGTCGCTGTAACCCTTAGCTGCATCATAGGGCTTTTCAGCTGGGGCAGTGAACTGCACGCGCTCGGTGAATTCCGGCCCTTTCCAGATATAAGGGCCTGCACAGATGTCATTATCGCCATCATGATCAAAGTCAGCAAAATGAGCTCCCTCGGCCACGAACTCGTTCGTCAGTGTTTGCTTTTTAAAGGTAATGTCTGCTGCACTCGCTGAGGCGATGACAATAAGGGGAAGAAGAATGCGTTTCATAAAAAGGCTTGGGCAGAGATGAACAATCGTGACAGCTCTAATCTTGCATGATTCAGTCACGGTCTTTAGTAAAAGAATGGGAGAATTTACCTTAACACAGAAGCCTGTTGCAAGTCAGTGCTCATGAGCCTCGTTATCCTCCCCCCCATGATTCGTCGTTTACTCACTGTATTGCTTGGTTCAAGCGCTCTTCTTCTCCGGTTTCCGTGGCGCGGCCAAAGCGGCAACGATCATGTCTCTGGAAGAAGTGCTTTATCAAATCGAAGGTGCAGACGAAACGAAAAGGGCTGCGGTGCGGATCAAGCGCGACCCTGAGCAATACTTTGTCAGCATCTTTGGCACACCGGACGTGCAAGGCACCTGGGGCTGGCGTATTGAAGGGCACCATTTGTCCCTGAATTTCACGATTAAAGATGGCAATCTGCTGCGTGCTACCCCAACTTTCATGGGCACCAATCCAGGCGAAGTCCGCCAAGGCAATCTGTCTGGACTGCGCGTCCTCGGTAAGGAAGAAGACTTGGGACGCGAGTTGGTCAAGTCGCTGGACGAAGCTCAGTTTAAGACCGCTTTTGTGGAAACCATCGCTCCAAAAGAAATGCTCACCGCAGCTGAGAAGCGGGTCAATCCCCTGAAGCCTGACGGTTTATCAGAAGTAGAATTGAAGCCTGATCAAAAGGCCAAACTGCATGAAATCATCCGCGAATACACCGACCGTCTGCGCCCTGAGATCGCCGCTGAAACCTGGGCAGACATCGAAAAAAATGGTCCGGTCTTTTTCGCTTGGGCAGGCGGTAAAGAGCGTGGTGAACCGCACTACTACCGCGTCCAGGGAAAGACCTTCCTCATCGAGTATGACAATGTGCAAAACGAGGCCAATCATCCCCACAGCGTCTTCCGCAGTTTCGAGGGCGACTTTGGTCGCGACATCCTTGCCGAGCATGCCAAAGAAGCTCACGGAAAGTGAGGCGTGATAGTCGGCGTTTAGTCTGCTATGCGCTTCTTATTACTGACGATCCTTGCTGCCACCAGCCTCTCTGCCGCAGATGCCCCGAAGCATCCTCTACTGGCTGGGGCAGCTACGAGTAACATCACACCAGAACTCGGCATTGAGGTTGTGGGTGGCTTTTCTCCCTACCCAAGCACGCACATTCATGATGAGCTCCATGCCCGCTGCCTGGTCTTAGATGATGGTAAAATTAAATTGGCTCTCGTGGTCTGTGATTTGCTCGGGCTGCACCGTAGTGTCTCCATCCAAGCTCGCACTTTGATCGAGGCCGAGACCGGTATTCCTGCTGCCAATGTCCTCATTTCTGGCACTCACACTCATTCAGCCGCAAACGCCCTTGGTGGACCGGTTCGTGGTTACTTCTCAGACATTGACCTGACCGATTACCAAAAATTTATCGCAAGACGCATCGCTGATGGTGTGAGGCGTGCGGTTAATCTTTTGCGCCCAGCAGAGATTGCTTTTGGCACTGTCGATGTGCCAGAGCATGTCCACATTCGCCGTTGGTTTCTCAAAGAAGGTTCCATGCCACCGAATCCTTTTGGCAAGATCGACAGGGTGAAGATGAATCCCGGAGCTGGCAATCCAGCCCTCCTAGAGCCTGCGGGTGAACCCGATCCTACGCTAAGTTTTATAGCCCTGCGGGAACCTGAGGGGCCACTGATATCCGTCTTCTCAGCCTACTCACTTCACTACGTTGGCGGAGTAAAAGGTGCCGACATCTCCGCCGATTACTACGGGCTGTATTGCGATGCCTTAAAGCTCCTGCAAGCTCCCCGAACTGGCGATCATGCGCCCTTTGTTGCGCTCATGGCCAATGGCACCAGCGGCGACGCCAATAACATCAACTTCCGCACGCCGCAGCCGCGAAAGCCGCCCTATGAACAAATGCGGTATGTCGCCGAAGATGTGGCCGCTAAAGTTAACGCTGCGATTTCCCAAGTTAGCTGGTCGGGCTCTGCAACACTAGCCGCAAAGTATCGGGAACTCGATATCAAGTGGCGTCAAATCGACGCAGAACTTCTTACCTGGGCCAAAGAAACTGAAGCCAAGGCTCCGCGCATTCAAGGAGGCAAAGCTGATCTGCCGCTCGCCTATGCAGGGCGGGTGCAGCGACTCGCGCAGGCTAGTCCAGAAACAAAGTTCCCAATTCAGATTCTCCGCATCGGCAGCATCTGCGTTGGGGCATCTCCCTGCGAGACCTTTGCGGAAACGGGTGTTGAGTTCCGGAAGCTCAGTCCTTTTCCTCATTCCTTCATGGTTGAATTAGCCAACGGCTACTACGGCTACTTGCCCACCCCACGCCATTTTGAACTCGGAGGCTATGAAACCTGGCCCGGCACCAACTATGTCGAGCCCCAAGCCTCCGTTAAAATGATGTCCGCGCTGCTAGATATGGCGAGAGAGATCCAAGCGGAGCCCTGAGAAGACAACAGTTGCAAAACAGTTTTGAGAAGTTCAAGTACCTCAAACTGGTGAATGAAGTCGTTTGGTGATGTGGTGAAACAAACTGATCCCTTCATTATCTTGTTTTGCCCCTCATGTATGAATTCGACTCTCGCCAATCAGATTGTGACCAAGCACGGCACGCCTTTGTATGCCTATGATTTAGCAGAGGTAAGCCAGCGTGCTGCGGAGTTGCGAGCGGAGCTGCCCGCTGGTTCCAGTGTCTGTTATTCCTTCAAAGCCAATCCACTGCCTGCTCTAGCGCGTCGAGTCCGTGAGTCGGGTGGACGGGCTGAAATCACTTCTGAGGGGGAATTAGCTGCGGCACAAGCGGCGGGGTTCACGGGTGCTGAGATGCTTTTTGGCGGCCCAGGGAAAACGCGCACGGAAATCCAGTTGGCTCTGAAAGCTGGTGTGCGCCGATTTTCTGTGGAGTCATTCCGCGACTTAGCTCTGATCTCGGAGATGTGCGTGGCTGAAAAAGTCATGGTGGAAGTTTTGCTGAGGGTGAATCCATCGGATGCTCCGGATGCCCGCTTGGCCATGACGGGTGTGGAGAGTCAGTTTGGTTTTGAGGAGGCGCTTTTAACGGATGCTTCAGCACGGGAGCGGCTGAAGTTACCGCAAGTTAAGGTTATCGGCGTGCACATTTATTTTGGCACTCAGGTGGCGGGCGTGGAGGCGCTCGTGACCAATACACGTCGTGCTTTGGCCTCAGCCGAACGGGTGCAGCAGGCGCTTGATGTGCCATTCAGTGTCGTCAATGTTGGTGGTGGTTTTCCTTGGCCTTATGGGAATGACCACGCGCGTCCATCGCTGGACGGACTGCGGGAAAAGCTGGATGAGGTGTGGAGTCAAAGTCCGTTTGCAGCACAAGGAGTGCAGCTCTGGTTTGAGGCGGGGCGCTATCTGAGTGCTAGCAGCGGCTGGTTGATCGCGCAGGTTCTGGAGGTGAAATCTCTGCCCACGAAGACGTTTGTAATCTTAGACACTGGCATTCATCATTTAGGCGGCATGGCTGGCCTGGGCCGCGTGCCGCGTGGCGGTGTGACGGTGTTTAATCTGAGCCGAGATGTCTCTGCGGAGCCTGTCATGACGGCTGATGTCGTGGGTCCTCTTTGCACGCCCTTGGATAGCTTAGCCCGTGGATTAAAAATCCCTGCCGTGCAGTCGGGTGACCTGATTGGCATTCCCAATGTCGGAGCCTATGGGCTTACTGCCAGTTTGTTGGCCTTTTTGAGTCATCCGCCACCGATCGAGGTGACGCATGAAAAGGGTCAAGAATGTGAAGCTTGGCAATTACGTCATGGCCATGCTCAAATCTCTGCTTAGATTGCCCCCTTCCATGTCACCGATAGAAACACGCTTACTCGATCTCCTCCGCCCTTTTCTCCGCCTTTTACCAGCGGATCAGACCTTGGCTATGGATGCTGAATTGGGGAAACTAGGGCTGGATTCCCTTCAATCCATTGATCTGCTGATGGCGCTTGAGCAGGAGTTTGAGGTACAGATTCCCGATGAAAAAATCACCGTGGAAACTTTTTCCACGCCTGCGCATTTGTTGGCGCTCGTTTCTTAAAGACTAAAGTCCCCAATCACCCTCGGCCATGACGCTGCGGATTTCTTGACCTTTATACTCAGGTGGCAGGCAATAGAAGTGTTGCACTGATTCTTCCCGCTGATAGGCCTGGGGCACACCAGCCCAGAGATCTTGAGGTGAAAAGGCGGCGAGGCTGATGAATGGCCACCAGTTGCCATGACTCGCAGGCGATTTTCCGATCAAGTGGCCTAGCATCGCCAGTAGTTCTCGATTCGTTTCCTGAGCCGTGAACCAGTCCATCACCTTCCAGCTGGATACACCTTTGATGGGTTTTGGAGTGAGCATTAGATAGCTGCTCAGTTGGCCCTCGGCATCGACGACGCCGATGAAATGATGCTCCCGCATGGGTGACTGACTATACCAGCGCAGGTAGTCAGGAGTGATGTGTTTTTGAAGGGCCTTTTGTGGGCGAGATGCACAGATAGATTGAACACGACTGAGGTCAGAGGTGATTTCACGTCCATTGCTGAGAGGTAAGAGATCGGGGTTCCTCAGGCCAGCTAAGCAGGCTAAAGAAGTGCCTCGTATGACTAAGCTTCGGCGAATTTTAGTCTGAGAAATCCAACCCCAGCGATTGAGCAGTGCCTGCACCTCAGGGCTGGGGGTCGTATCGACCAGTAGGGCGGACCGATTCAGACGCTGAAGCATCATGCCCATGGCAAGAGCGGCGTTTCGGTGGTCCTCGGCAACGGCCCAACTCGTCGCTATCAAAGTGGCGATGGGCTTGCCTGTGGGGTCCTCATAAAAAGTGGGGATGACTCCGAGATAGCCTACAATCTGCCCTGCTTCACGCAGCACCCAGCCTCGGCAAGGATGGGCATTGGCAAAGGGATTCTCATCCCACCAATAAGCCATTCTTTTCAGCCATTGCTCGGTATTGCAGGCGCCTTCACCCTGAAATTGAGCCATCAAAAAAGGCACCAATTCCGCGCGCGCAGAGGTGCTATCTTGAAAGGGTTCCAATTGGGCAGGCATGAGTTAACCGTAAACATCCAATGAGAGCGCTGTAAAAGCAAAGATAAATAAGAGTACTCCTAACTTTGTAGATTGCCTTTTCTCAAAGATTTGTGGATACACTTTGTCATGGCTTGGAGATTTGATAAGGCAATCATTCGTGGGGAACTCGTCAATACGAAGCAGGGACGTTTGCAGCTTGAGCTATGCATCGTCGGTTATCATGAGCCAATGCGTCTAGATCTCATCGGAGATGCTTGGCGTGACATCGCGGGCAGCCGATTAAGCTTTGTCAATCCTGACCCCGAGCCGCAAACACCGCTGCCACCCTTTTTGGCAGTCCAATCAGGTGTGGTGGGGGATGTCACAGCTTCCCGTAAGGTGCGCGTCTTTACCGTGCCTCAGGAAGAGTGGCTTTTGGCCTATCAGCAAGATCGCATCCATGACGTGCCCACGGAGTGGAGGAATAGCCTCTACATCGAGTGGTTCACTCCTGAGTTAGGGCGCTGTGTCGTGGAAAGTGCGGATTTTGAGGTCGTAGTACATGACCATACCTGGGAGATGGACGAGGATGAGGAAGCTGCTCAAAAAATGGCCAATATGCATGCGATGCGTGAGTATTTAGCGGACGTGATCCAGCGCAAAGAACCTTCGGATGACGAGGATGAGGAAGAAGAATCTTTCACGGAAGAAGCCTGGGAAGAGGAATTAAAGGCCTCCGACCGCCTCAATGATGCGAATATAGAGGCGCTAGACAAATATGACGAAGATGAGGATCAAGAGGAGAAAATTGCCTTTGTCATGGGCTGGGATCATATGATCGAAGACATGGCCGACGAGCAGGAGGGGATCGAACCCTCCGAAAATGATAGCGAAGAAAAAAAGCGCCGCCGTGAATGGGTGGAGGCCATGAATGCCGCTGCGGAGGTAGATTTACTCAACGTCGAAAAGGAGGATGAGGAACATGTCGAAGATCATCCGCTTGTTGTGCGTGCCAATGCGTTCATTCATCGAATTCTCGACGAATTGGAGGAGGCTGGAATTTCGGATGCTCGTGGTGAGTCGCCAGAGCATCCTTTGGATCGGTTCATTTCCAACAGCATGAACATCATGGGGAAACTCGCTGGGGCGCTGAGTGGGCGGCGGCGGTCCGACATTGAGGTCGAGTCTGGCTATGTTTTAGCCATTGCCAAACGCTGCCTCAACTGGGCCAATGAAGCCCTCAGTGCTACAGAGGAGCTGATGACTGACCCCGAGTATTTTGCTCATCATGAGATGATTGAAGGCTGGCGTGCTGAGCTTTTTGGACTGCGTGAGGGGCTCACCGATTTGCGACGAGAACTCAGGGATGTCTAAATGGGTTATAAAAAAACAAAAAGAATCTAGTT